>WRDA01000001.1 GCA_009783675.1 Symbiobacteriaceae bacterium
ACCGAGGAGTTTACACAGAGGTTCTGCTACCATATAGATTCCTGCTGCTGCTGGCAAGCTCAGGAGAAGACCTATCTTTATCGCCGAGCGGCTATGTTCCCTGACAGAGTCCGAGTTTCGCGCTGCACAAGCTTCAGCTATCGCAGGGACCAAAGAAACAAAAAGAGCTGTGCTAAGGACAGTAGGCATAGCCATTAGGCTCATAGCGTTATTGGCATAGGCTCCATATGCCATGGTAGCGGAGGAAAGATCGCTTCCGGAACTCATCAGACGATTGACGATCAACAGTGAGTCAGCCAGAAGATAGAGAGGCAGTCCTATTCCGGCAAACGAGATAGGAACTGCGTATCTTAAGATCTCACTGTAGGCATTAGAGGTTGGTAGTATCTTGAAGGAAGCTGCCTCCTGATCAGCAATTACCGATTTCCAGGGAGAGTTGGATATTGCCCTGCGAAAGAGAAAGTGCAGGAAGAGATAAGAGCCCAAAGCACCTGCTGTCGCTCCCAATGTTGCTCCGAAAGCTCCCCATTGGAGTCCGAAAGGAAGAAACAGAGCCGCTAAAACCACCATTACGATGATACGGCTGCTTTGTTCAATGATCTGAGAAAACGCATTTGGTCGCATGTTTTGAGTTCCCTGGAAGAAACCCCGATAGGCTGCTTGCCAGGAGTTACACAGGGCAGCTGGCGACATTGCCAGGTAAGCCAGAAAGGCGCGATCATCCTGATGGACATAGTGTGCCAATGGCCAGGCCAGGATTGCCAGGAGGATGCTAACAGTGAAACCGAGTAGAATCATGATGCGTAAAGAGTTGTGAAATATGGATAATGCAGAAGAGTACTCCTGACGAGAAATACGTTCGGCGACGAGTTTGGAAATTGCTACATTGAAGCCTACTGAGGATAAGGATATCAGGATTGCATAGATGGCGAAGGGATAGTTGTAAATTCCTACGCCCTCTTCACCAAGAATCCAGAGAATAGCCAGCTTTGAGAAAAGCCCGAGAAACTGGGAAGATAGGTTAGCAACAGTCAGGATAAATGCTCCCTGCAGGTAGGAAGGTTTTTCACTTTGGCTGACCATCGCATCGCCTCCTTGCACATAATCATGGGTATCCAACTGATTTTACCAGGTCTATTTCTACCTTTCCTGTCTATTATCCTGTCAGGAGAGAACGAGCCTGAAAAGAACAGGCACGACTTTCATATGGGTGTAACTAGAAAATAAGGAGGTGTAGCCAGTGCTGGAAGCGCTAAATGGTATGGTATCCAATATCGCAGCCAGTTTACGACTGCAGGATGCCATCGATATAGCCATTGTCGCCTTCCTGTTATATCGTCTTATCCTCCTCATTCGTGATACCAGAGCAATACTGCTGGTCCAGGGTATCTTCGTTATCATTATTATTTATCTGCTTAGCTCGATATTCCAATTGCGGGCAATCAACTGGCTGATTAACCGTCTGATCCCTGCTGGAGTTCTGGCTATTCCAATTATTTTTCAGGAAGACCTGCGCAGGGGATTGGAAGTACTTGGCAGGGGCATAGCCAGCGCGGGAATCGCTGGACGAAACACCGCAATTCAAAAAGAGAGTTCTCAGGAGGAACTGGTGCGCGCTGTTGATCATTTTGCTTTGCATCGCATCGGTGCACTCATAGTTCTGGAACGGCAGACAGGTCTTCAGGACATCATCGATACAGGCATATTGCTGCAGAGTATGATCAGCTACCAGCTTCTGATTAATATTTTTATTCCTAATACGCCTTTACATGACGGCGCCTTGGTTATACGCGATGAACACCTGGAAGCAGCGGCTTGCATTCTGCCGCTTTCCTCAAACTCAGAGATAAGTCAGGACCTCGGTACGCGTCACAGAGCAGCTATCGGATTGACCGAGAAGTCAGATGCTTTGGTGATAGTGGTCTCTGAGGAAACCGGAACCATCTCGCTGGCTCAGGATGGTAAGCTCACTCGTTATCTTGACGGAGCAATGCTCAGCACCATGTTGCAGGATCATTTCGAGTTGAAAGGCAGAAGATCGATATGGTGGAGCTGGTTAAACGGAGAGCAAAAAGATGATTAATCGACTTTTGAAGAATAATAATTACGCAAAGCTGCTGTCTGTGTTGCTCTCGCTTCTTATCTGGGGTGTCGCTTTCTCGGAGGAACAGCCTTTCACCGCCAATCAATCTTTTGTTAATGAAAGCAAAGTGTTTCTGGACATACCAATTCATCTGGTAGGTATTAAGGATGATCTCTCCTATCTTCTCAGCAGTGAGACAGTTGAAAGCCTCAGTCTCAGCGGTCCGGCGGCCTGGATTGACGCAGTCGCCGGTGTAGGAGCATATGTCGATCTGAGTCAGATTGATGAAGAAGGGGAATACATTGTCGAGGTTTACATCGAGAAACTGGATCGGTTGAGGGTAACGACATGCTACCCCGAAAGGGTGACTGTCTTTGTGGAAGCAGTTATTGAACATGAATTCGACGTGTTTGCCGAATATACTGGTTCTTTAGCTCCTGGTTTCTATTTGCAAAACTATCCGGAAATAATACCGGATCGGGTCACTGTCAGGGGCCTGCGTTCGGATATCGAAGCTATCTTCAGCGTTACTGTTATTATTGATTTGGACGATTCAACCCACAGCCTGACTAAAGAAGCCTCGTTATTATTAAAAGGTTATGCAGGAGAAATGCTGGTGCTCAACAATTACGAGCTTGATCCATCAACGGTGTTGATGATTCAGGAAGTAACCACCAGTATAGATCTGGAGGTTATTATTGGAGAGATTCAGCTACCTCCACAGATTACCCTCCTTGGTGTATGGACTAGTCCCGACCACCTGCCGGTTTATGTAGTAGTGGAGGAAGTAGCACAAATCGATGATCTTGTCCTTGAGAGTCTGGACATCGGTGGCGCTGACTTACAGCAGTTATGGCGATGGGGTATTCGGGAAGATCACCTGCTCTATCAGGTTCTGCAGGAGAGTGAAGAGATTCAACCACCTTCGGGTACGAGATTCAGCCAGGAAATGACTGTGGAACTAATTCTACCGCCTGGGGTACGCTGGGCTAACAGTATGCCGGGGACTCCAGTGATTATTACTGTCACTCTCGATCTGGAAGTGAGCGCAGATGAAACTCAACTCAACATGGAAGACCTGGCAGAGTCTGATGGCGAAGATTCATCTGAGGAAACGAACCAACCAATTGGTTCTGAAGATGGTGTTGAGGACCAGGAAGAAGATTCAACTTCGGAGGAGCCTGACGGAGGAGCATGAGAGATAAACCTCTCAGATGAAAGGATGGTTTAACATGGCAAGACTATTTGGTACAGATGGAGTAAGAGGCATCGCTAATCTTGAGTTAACACCCGAGCTTGCATTTCGCATTGGCAGAGCGGGTGCCTACGCCCTGGGAGCGGAATGTGGCAGTGCATCACATCCGGTTATCGTAGTTGGCAGAGACACCAGAGTGTCCGGTGATATGCTGCAGCAAGCTCTTTGCGCTGGAATTCTCTCGGCAGGAGCAGAAGCCATCGATCTTGGCGTAGCAACCACTCCTGCTGTGGCCTGGTTGGCGAGGAACTTGCCTGTCCAAGCAGGGGTGGTCATCTCGGCTTCGCATAACCCGGTGCAAGATAATGGTATAAAGTTCTTTTCGCATCAGGGGTATAAGCTGTCAGACGACTTAGAGAACGAGATCGAAGCACTCATTCCCTGGGAACCTCTGAGCAGCGAACGTCCGGTTGGTGCAGCTGTGGGGCGCTTGCATCGGGATCCTGCACTGATTAGCAAATATCTTGACTATCTTTCCTCCCTGGACGGTTTGTCTCTGGAAGGTCTGCGTATCGCCATAGATTGCGCAAATGGAGCATCTTCTCATCTTGCTTTACCGCTCTATGAAAAAATGGGCGCTCAGGTATTTATAATTCATAACCAGCCGAATGGGGTTAACATCAACGACGGCTGCGGATCGACTCATCCCGAGAGTTTGCAGCGGTTTGTGATGGAGAACAGCTTGGATTTAGGACTTTGTTTCGACGGAGATGCAGACCGCTGTCTCGCTACGGATGCTAAGGGCAACATGCTGGATGGTGACCAGATAATGGTCATTTTGGCGCTGGCTATGCAGGAGCAGGGCAAACTGCCTGGCGATACAGTCGTGGCTACTGTAATGAGTAACCTTGGTTTCCACCAGGCTTTGAGCAGGCACGGCATAAAGGTGTTCACTACCAAAGTAGGTGATCGCTATGTTCTCGAAGCCATGAAGGAACATGGGTATGGCTTGGGAGGAGAACAGGCGGGACATATCATCGTCAGCGAACTGGCATCCACAGGCGATGGCCTGCTAAGCGGTCTCCTTCTGGCTAACAGGGTGAGACAGACTGGTAGTACTCTGGAGGAACTGGCTGCGACTATGACGCTTCTGCCACAAGTGTTGATAAACACCAGGGTGGCAGATAAAGAGGGAGTAATGATGGATCCTGCTTTTATCGAGGCGATAAAACTGGCAGAAACTGAGCTTAGCGATCGAGGTCGTATATTGATTCGACCTTCTGGTACTGAAGCGTTATTAAGAGTAATGGTGGAAGCAACCAAAGAGGAAGAGGCGAGAGGTGTCGCCGAGAAACTGGCTGGTGAGGCGCAAAGGTTGAGTCCTTTTTCCGCCACGAAATGAGGTCGCTGAAGTGACATCTGAACTCAATTCTCTTAGTGAAAAAATAGCAAAGTATGTAGATACATTTGCTGAAACTCTCACTGCTTTTGTGACTGATCTGGTTCGCATCCCGAGTCAGACTGGCTCTGAAGAGCAAGTTGCCCGTTTTATTGCGCAAACTATGACTGATCTTGGCTACGATGAAGTCAGCATCGACGAGTACGGCTCAGTAATTGGTCGGGTGGGCACAGGGGAACAAAAGATTCTTTTCGATGGCCATATCGATACAGTCGCCGTTAATGATGCTGATCTATGGTTGGAGCCGCCGTTTGGCGGAAACTTAATAGGAGATCGCCTATATGGCAGAGGCGCATCGGATATGAAGGGAGCGGTAGCTGCTACAGTGTTTATGGCAGCAGCCGCCAGAGACCTGGGACTGCTGCAGGGAAAATCCTTATACATAAGTGCCTCTTCTCTGGAAGAAGACTTTGACGGAGAATCTTTGTTCCATATATGTAAGTCCGTTAGACCCGATGCAGTCTTAATCTGTGAACCATCTCAGAACAACATCGTACTGGGGCAAAAAGGCAGAGCAGTACTGAGAATCGATTTTAGCGGAGTATCGGCGCATGGTTCTGCACCTGAAGATGGCATTAACGCCATTTATAAGGCTTCCGAAATCATTTCGCGTATTAGCCACAAGGCGGATGAATTGCATGCCACCCCCGGCAGTGGTTCACTGGCACTGACCTGTATTGAAAGCGAAGCGGTCTCTCTAAATGCAGTGCCTGCCCGCTGCTCTCTTTATCTGGACAGACGCCTTCAGCCAGGAGAGGATCTGGATTTCATTACTGCCGAAATGGATGAGCTTCTGAGTGGTTCTGATGCTGAATGGTCAGTTCATACCTCGGTTGGAACTGCCTGGACCGGTACTAAAGTATCTCTTTTTTCCTTTTTACCTGCCTGGGAGATACCTTTACATCATCCCCTGACTGAGGCGATGTTTTCAGCGTTCAGAGAAGCATTCTTTATAGAGCCACAGACCAGACGTTGGGATTTCTCCACCAATGGAGTGGCCTCAGCTAAGTTGGGGATCCCGACAATAGGTTTTGGTCCGGGAGACGATAAACTTGCTCATACTCGTGATGAGTATGTTTCGGTCAGCCAGATCCTGAAGGCATGCGAGTTTTGGTTACACTTACTGTTGTACCTTTAGCAGAGGAGGGATTGTATGTATCAGGTTAAAATAACAGCGGAGTCTTCAGAAGAGTTCTATACTAAGCTGCTGGAGTTCACCGACGTTTTGTGCCTCACTGAAAGGCATTGGTTGGCTAATCTCAGTAATGTCGCCGCTCTAATCGGGATGAACATGAAAGAGATCAACTGGGCTGGATTCTACTTGAGAAGCCAGGGGATGTTAATCCTTGGTCCTTTTTGGGGTAAACCGGCATGTACCCGCATTCCCATAGGCATTGGAGTATGTGGTACTGCCGCAGCAACCTTGCTCCCTCAGCTGGTGGATGATGTTCACTTGTTTCCTGGTCATATTTCCTGTGACGATCAATCCAGGTCGGAAATTGTCATTCCTTTTCTGTCGCCTGCAGGTAGTCTCCTGGGGGTTTTGGATATCGATTCACCTCTATACAGGCGGTTCACAGATGAGGATCTGCAGGGCTTAACGGCTATACTTGCACGCCTGATCGCTGCCTGCGACTGGACAGAGCTATGAGCAGACGGATAATGATCCTGACTTCCTATATCACAGGAGCAGGGCATAAGAGCATAACTGAAGCCTTGGTCGAGGAACTTGTAAAATTCCCGGATGTCCAGGTAGAGATCGTCGAAGGCTTCGACCTGGGAGGAAAAGCCAACCGCAAAGTAGGGGAGATGTATGGAACAGTAACCCGCAATGCGAAACCCTTGTGGGGTCTGATCTGGGATATGCAGTCTTTGGCTCCGGATACCTTAAACCAGGTGATGGCTCAGCGTATCGAACGTCGCTTCCTGGAGCGACTGCACGCTTTCCAGCCAGATTTACTGCTATCTGTTCACGCTATGTTTGTCGGCTCGATTATCAACATATTAGAAAAAGAGAAACTGGAGATTCCTTTCGTGACTCTGTTGGCAGATTTGGTATCCATAGCCGACCTCTGGATAGATAAGCGTTGTACTTGGACTCTTTGCCCTTCTGAAGAGTCCTATAAGCTGCTGGCAGAGCAATGGCAGGTTCCCGAGTCCAGGCTTTGGCGATGCAATTTTCCCATCCGTCAGCGCTTCTACGATCCTGATAGAGAGCATCCTGATCGTGAGTATAAATCGGGTGATTCTTTACGGGTGCTCATCATGAGCGGAGGCGAAGGCAGTGGGAATCTACGGCGCACCGCAGAGTTGATTTTGCTGAGTTTCCCCAAGAGTCAGGTGACTGTGATAGCAGGCAGAAACCAGAAAATTCAGCAATTTTTAACGTCTGAGTTGAAGCCAAGATTTGGTGATCGTATTGAGATCATCGGGTTTGTCGACAATGTTCAGGACTATATGCATGCAGCAGATATCGCGGTGGTTCGTGGGTCACCCAACACCCTCCTGGAAGGAGTAATGTGCAACACTCCTCTCCTGGTGGTAGGTGCTTTGCCTGGCCAGGAGGCGGCTAATCCAGCCTATGTCTTGAAGAACGATCTTGGAGCCGTCTGCGACGGTAACCGAAATATCGTGCAGGTCATAGAACAGTTACTTGCTTACAGCGGAGCGCAACTCTCAGCCATACGCAAAGCGCAGAGAGCATTTCGCAAACCTCAGGCGGCAAGGGATATAGCTGAGTTCCTTGTCCACCTGTAAGTAGATGGAGACATGGTTATGCTAGGCTGCAAGAGAAAGGTAACGCAATGGAAATAGTTACGGTTGGCTACGAAGATAATCCTGTTTTTCTCGATTCTTTTCTCCACTGTATGCAGGAGGTTGATGCCTTCGTAGAGATCTCAGAGCTGGCCTCCCGGCGGGGGATGACTCTGCGTGAGTACGGTGGGCCTGTCTGGGCGGCCTGTCATCACTCAGGTGAAGTACGAGGCATCTTCGATGCTCGGAGGCGTCTGATCGCCTTTACTCTCTATATGCGCCTCTGTACGATTGAGAGAGATGAACCAGGAGCTTATGCAGCTTTGTTCGAACCACCATTTCCGCCTGAATTGCTGGTCAAGATGCGGGAGCTCGGTGATGACATGCTTTACCTTCTTGGCATAGGGGTATATCCTGAGTACCGCAGACAGGGTATTGCCAAGAGGATGATAGCTGATATCACAGCCAGGTATGGCAGATATGGCATCATGGCAGACGTATCTGGTGATATTTCATTGCAAATCTATCGTGATTACGGCTTCATAATTCAACGGCTTCCTAGTCCATATCCTTATTATTTCGTCTTCCGCAAACCTCCTGGGGGGTTATCCAACGAAGGAATAATCTAAGGTAAAGGATGATTCTTTGGCACCATCGCTATCGTTATATCTTAACCTTTTTAGGCGTTACCTTTTACATGACTGGTTACGGTTAAGTCTCCTGGTCATTCTGACCATAGGAGGCTTGATTTTTCGCGTCTGGGCACCTCAGTGGTTGCGAGTGTATGTCGATGCTGCTGTACAGGCCGAAGGGACAGAGTTATTGCTGCGCGCAACTTTCTTTTTCACCTGCTGCAGCCTTATTCGCCATGCTTGCACCATAGCTTCGCGTATTATCAGCGAAAGCATAGGCCTAAGAGCTACGGACGCACTGCGCAGTGATGCAGTCGCTCATTGCCTTTCACTGGATCTCAGTTACCACAAGGAACGCACCGCAGGTGAAATGATCAGTCGCCTGGACCATGACCTTAACAGTATTTCCGATTTCTTTAGCAAGTTCTGGAGTGGCATCTTAGTCAGCGTGTTTGCTCTGCTTCTTGCTTTACTGGTCATCTGGCTCGAGCTTGCGTGTCTCGGTGTTGTTTTGGCGATCTCCACCTCTTTGTCACTCTACGGGTTACTGAAGCTAAAGGACTTTACGGTGCCTTATTTAGTGTCGGAAATGCCGGCTATGGCAGATCATTATGGCACTTTGGAGGAACAGTTCACTGCTGCTGAAGCCTTGCAGGCAAACGGTGCTCTCGGTTACACCCGCAGACGATTTAACGAGACCCTGGCAGTCTGGAGAACCACCCATCGTAATGCCTATCTGGCATATAATGCTATGTGGAGTGGTATGCAGATAGCGTTTTCCATTAACACGGTAATCGCCTTTGCTGTCTGTTACCTTTACTGGCGGCAAGGTGCAATTGAGATAGGTACTGCCTTTATGTTGGTCGCCTATAGTGAACAGCTTCGGCAACCTCTGAGTGAGTTACGCCAGAGGTTCTCGGATCTGCAGAGAGCGGATGCGGCAATGATACGTCTGGGAGAGACCTTAGCAACAAAATCATCTCTGGGTGACGAAGGTATTCTGGAATTAGGATCAACAGCTGTAGCTGTGACCTTCGACAGGGTTCAGTTTGCTTATTCAGATGAGCAGGCAGTACTAAACGAACTAAGCTTCCATCTTTCCGCTGGTAAGACTCTGGGGCTTCTGGGAAGAACCGGTAGTGGCAAATCCACCCTGGTAAGGCTACTCATGCGCTTTTATGAACCGCAGTCGGGTCGGGTTCTTTTAGGCGAGACTCCGCTGCATGATTATACTTTGCAAAGCCTGCGGCGAAGCATCGCATATGTCTCTCAGGAAGTACAGCTCTTTCGCACATCTCTCAGAGACAATCTGACTTTCTTCGACAAGAGCATCTCGGATGATGATCTGTTACACGCTTTGGAGATACTGGGTTTACAGGATTGGCTAACCGAACTTCCTCAAGGGCTGGATAGTGTTTTGGGCTCCGATTTTGGTCTCTCTGCGGGAGAGAGCCAACTGGTAGCCTTAACCAGAGCCTTTCTTAAGCAACCGGTGCTGGTTATCCTCGATGAAGCTTCTGCTCGCCTGGATCCCATCACCGAGCGACGTGTCTCTCTGGCGATGCAGTTACTGCTGCAGGGAAGAACGGGAATAATCATCGCTCATCGCCTCCACACTCTGGAGGGAGTCGACAAGATCCTGATCCTTGAGAGAGGAAGTATAGCGGAGTTTGGCGATTACGAGACATTGAAGGATGACCCTTCGTCTCTGTTCGCTATGCTCCTGAAGGAAGCTGATGAAGGATTGTTGAGTGACATCTCTGACAGGGAGGTGACTGCATGATCAAAACCAGTTCTCCACGAACTATCAGGCTGCTTGGTAGGCTCGTCCTCTATCGCCCCTGGTTATATCTGCTTAACACAATCGTCTGGATAGGTGTACACAATGTGGGTATCGTCGCCGAGTTGGCGGGAAGAGGATTTTACGATCTGCTGGAAGGTAAGCCTGCAGGATGGCCGATTCATACGGTCATAATTGTATCCTTAGCCATATATGTTTTACGCGTTATCTTTATGATGACAGGCAGTCTGGTGGATGCAGAGCATCGCTTCGTCGTGAGGAGTCTGTTGCAGAGGAACCTGCTTAAACTAATCTATCGGCATCCTGCTGCCGAACTTCTCCCGGTGCAGGGTAGTGAAGCCATTACAATTGTCAGATCCGAAAATGATACTTTAGCTGATACCATCAGCTGGACTGTCGACCTTTTCGCCGAGGTAATCGCCCTGGTGATTGCTTTGGGCCTTTTGATGTCAATCGATTTACAGATGACCCTTATACTGTATGCTTCCTTGCTCATCGTAGTCGGGGTTTCGACACGTCTGGAGAATGTGGTGCAGGAAGCCAGGGAAAGAGCCCAGGAGGCAGGTGCCAGGATAGGGGAGCAGATAGGAGAGATATTTGGCTCCATCCAAGCAGTTCAGATTGCCTGTGCGCAACCTTCAGTATTACAGCATCTGAACAGGCTGTATGTTACTCGCCGAAACTTCGTTTTTCGTGAGAGGATGTACAATCTGCTTTTCGACGGCATGTTCTACTTAAATTTTACCCTGCTGACCGCTATTATCCTCTGGCTTGCTTCCACCAGGCTTCTGGTCGGTGCCATGAGCGTTGGCGATCTTTCTCTGTTCATTAATTACCTGGATATGTTGACCGAAAGCGCGCTCTTCGTCGGTGTCATTATCGTCAACTACGCCAAAAGCACGGTAGCTTTCAAGCGTTACGGTGAGGTTTCTGGGACTGAGGATTACAGTTTGCTGGTAAGAAACGATGCGGCAGACAGAGATGAAAAGCAGGCTGACGATAGATCAGGCGCATTGGCATCTTTCGTTGGTACCAACCTTAGCCGCGCCTACCCTCAGACCGCAAAAGGCATTGCGCAGGCTGATATCGAAATCACCGCTGGTAGCTTTACGGTAATTACCGGCATAGTTGGTTCGGGAAAGACAACAGTTCTGCGTTGTTTACTGGGACTTCTGACACTGGATGAAGGAGAGCTGAGCTGGAACGGTCAGGTCGTTAAAGATCCCAAATCCTTCTTTATACCGCCACGCTGTGCTTATGTACCACAGCAGCCCATTCTGATCAGCGGCAGTATCAGGGATAATCTGGCGCTGGATCTGGAGTGTACGGACCAGGAGCTACTGGAGGCCTTGGCTACAGTAGATTTCCTTGCCGACCTTGACACCATGCCCCAGGGCTTAGACACGCCAATAGGCAGCAAAGGAATGAAGCTTTCGGGAGGTCAGATGCAACGGGTAGCAACCGCGCGTGCTCTCTTACGCAAGGCGGATCTAATGGTTTTCGACGATCTTTCGTCGGCTCTTGACTTGCGAACTGAGCAGACTATTTGGCAAAACCTGAATAAAAGGGAGGCAACCTTTCTGGTTGTCTCCCATAGACAGGCGGCTTTCCGCAGAGCTGACAAGATTATCGTCTTAAGTGATGGTCGGGTAGAAGCAACAGGAACCTGGCAGGAATTGCTGGCGACTTCCCTGACTTTCAGAGGGTTATGGGATTTGGAGCAAACGGAGCAGGTAAGTTAGTTATACATACTTTGGCAGCCAGCTACCATGCGCCTCGAAGAGGTCGTCACACATGCTGCGAATATCGTCTATGGAGAGTTCTGCCGCCGTGTGAGGATCCATTAACGCCGCTCTGTAGACATCCTCTTTGCGCCTGGTATGTGCGGCCTGGATGGTCAACAGATGGACGTTTATATTGGTTCGGTTCAGAGCAGCGCACTGTTCCGGCAGATCACCGACATAACAGGGATTTACCCCATTGCGGTCGATCAGGCAGGGCACCTCGACACAGGAGTTGGCGGGTAAGTTGGGGATAAGCCCCGTATTAAGCACATTACCATGCACTCTGAATGCCTTATCTGTCTCTATGGCAGCGATAATAGAGGCCGCATATTCGGAGGTGCGGGTGTGAATGAGGTTTCCGTTTTCTACAATTTCGGCTCGCATCTTCTGCCAGCTTTCAATCTGTCGCACACAACGACGCAGATACTCGTCTATGGGGATGTTATAGCGAGATATTAGCTCAGGATAGTTGCGTTTGATGAACCAGGGAGTATATTCAGCATTATGTTCACTGGATTCGGTAATATAATATCCGAACTGACGCATCAGTTCATAACGCACTTTATCTTTAGGGTTGCCAATATCACTTAAACCGTCCAGAAAAGCGAAGGCGCGTTTTTTTATCTCCGGGTAGAGATCGTTACCGTCTTTATCACGTATTTCCAGCAGCCAGGCTTGATGGTTAATACCTGCGATATACCATTTAGCTCCCGGTAAGGTATCTTCCATGCCCAGGGGATTCAACAGTTCTCTGGCGCATCCCTGGACACTATGGCAGAGTCCAAGGGTCTTTACTCCCGTGTAGCGCAGCATGTAGCCTGTAAGAATAGACATGGGATTAGTGTAGTTAAGCAGCAGAGCATCGGGGCAAATATCCTCGATATCAGCAGCGAACTCCTCCATAACCGGTATGGTACGTAATCCGCGAAAAATGCCGCCAATGCCCAGAGTGTCGGCGATTGTTTGTTGCAACTGATATTTTTTGGGTATTGCGAAATCGGTAAGTGTGCAGGGGTCATAACCACCTATCTGGACAGCATTAACCAGATAATCTGATCCGACCAGGGCTTCGCGACGATTTAAACTGGCATTGATCTGCACATCTTTACCGAGGTTTTTAGCTATGGTTGTTAACATCAGGCGTGAATCTTCCAAACGGACAGGATCGATATCGTGGAGAGAAAACTCCAGTTCTTGGAGATCTTCGTGGAGCATAATATCTCCAAGAACAGACTTGGCGAAAACGGTACTTCCCGCACCTAAAAAACAGATCCGGGGCATAGATATTTCACTCCTTAGTAATCATTACTACACATATGACTTAGATATCCTCTTGCATTATGCGGGGGCTTGGATATAATTGACTCAGTACTCAACAGGGGGTTAGCTCATGATCTGGCCGGGGTTTTATTATGATTCTACTATGCTCCTCATGCTGCCTGCACTTATTTTTGCACTCTATGCACAATGGAGAGTCTCTGCTGCGATTACACATAACAATGGGATCCAAAACTCCCGGGGTATCAGCGGCCTCGATGTGGCTCGAACACTACTCACGCGTAACGGATTAGCAGAGGTGCCGGTGATACTTACTGAAAAAGGCGATCATTATGATCCGCTAAAGCGTACTGTATGCCTTTCCCGGGACGTCTATCAGGGATCGAGCCTGACTTCCCTCGGTGTAGCCGCACACGAGGTTGGACATGCTCTGCAGCATCAGCAGTCATACCTGCCTCTGGCTTTGCGCAGCGGCTTCTTTCCCATCGCCAATTTTGCTTCTACCGCAGCCTGGCCGATTCTGTTGCTCGGGCTGATGTTAAGCATTCCCTTCCTGATGGATCTTGGGGTGATCATCTTCGCAGCTGCAGTATTCTTTCAAATTCTCAGCCTGCCGGTGGAGTACAATGCATCGCGTAGGGCCATGCAGTTACTGCATAGCAATGGAATGATAGTCAGCAGTGAAGAACATGCAGTGAAAGGTGTTCTGGATGCAGCAGCTCTAACCTATGTGGCCGCTGCTGCCACGGCTGTCCTCACACTGCTCCGCTACATGATGCTGTCTTCAAACTCCAAGCGCAGAAGATAGAGAGCAGAAACTTATCCTTGTCACAAATTCAAACAAACCCCTCAACTGATATCGGCAGTTAAGGGGTTTGTTTAATCATTTCTACCTGATACTCACATTACTCAGGTTATTGATGTTACCATAGGGTGTGGCCTCGAAGCCGGAAAAGATATTCTGAGATACACTGATTGCTTCTGCATGATACAGGAAGAGGCAGGGCAGATCATAGGCAAAGATCTCCAGGACTTCACGGTAGATATCCTTTGATTTCTCAGCTTCGAAGGTTACTACGCCAAGCTCCAGAAGCGCGTCGAGATCGGGATTCATGTAGCGATAATCATTCAGACCTCCGCCGGAGTGCATATAGCGGGTGATATCAGGATCGGCATTAATTCCCATCGCCCCTATCATTGAAGCATAGGTTTCTTCCTCTGCTTCGCCGAAAATAACTGCATCCATGATATCGTAGATTAAGCCAAGAGCCATGGATGTTAGTTTCAGCTCTACTCCAACCTCCTTAAAGCGCTGCTGCAGGATCTGAGCGATCTCGGTATTTACTGTGCCTTCAGTTCCGACCAGGGTTTCAAAAGAGCAACGTATACCTTTCGGACTAATATAGATACCATCGCTTCCCTTGGTATAGCCAGCTTGTTCCAGCAGTTCTACGGCTTTCTGAGGATTGAACGGAAAAGGCTCGCCAATGTCGATATAAGCTACATGAGCTGGAGAGTATGGCGTTATACATTTGACTGCATGCCCGAAAAGTACGTTATTTATAATTTCGTCTTTATCGGTGGCCATGGTCAAAGCCTGCCTCAGGACAGGATCTTTAAACAGTTCGATTTGAGTGTTCCAAGTGAGATAGGTAAAACCTATTCCTGGATAAACATAACCTTCGTATTTCCCTTTATCTGCCAGGATGCGATCGACATCGATGGGAGGGATACCCATGATATAGTCTATTTCTCCAGCTTCGAAAGCTGCCAGACGAACAGCATTATCAGGGATGGGTCTAACTTCAACGAACTTAATATCTGGCACTTTACCCCAGTAGCTTTCATTGGCAGCCAGGTAGACGGCTACATCCGGTTTCCAATCTACCATTTTGTAAGGACCAGTACCAACGGCGACAGGATTATAGTTGGCATACCCATTTTGGTCAAAGCCATTGCTTTGTACATACTCTTTGCAAAGAATTCCCATGGTGAAACGGTACAGAGCAGGACCGAAGGGTTGCTTTAAGTTAAAGATGACAGTCAGATCATCAGGGGTTTCGATATAATCGATGAATCCGTATTCTACACGTTGATTTGACTTCTGGTCGGGATCAAGAAGGGATTCGTATGTAAACTTAACATCAGCCGAGGTGAAGGGAGATCCGTCATGGAAGGTTACGCCCTCTCGCAGTTTGAAAGTCCAGACCAAACCATCATCACTGAGCGTATAGTCCGTTGCCAGGCAGGGGACCAGGTTATAACTTCCTTCGTAGCGGACTAAACCTTCACTCAGGTAATAGATGACCAGGCCAGAACGGGAATCTGTGGTTCTGAATGGCACTAAGTACTGGATATCTGTGGTCTGACCCAGGATGAAAGTATTTCCCCCGGAGACAATAGATTTCCCATCTGAGACAGCTGGCGGTGCTTCTGTAGCTGCTGAGGGTGTAGAGGTGGTGTTAGCAGGGTTTGTGACGGCATTGCTTTGGGTGGTATTGCATGCCGACATGATTAGCAGGAAGCCGAGGAGCAAAACAGTAATCTTTTCCGGGTTACCCTTCGTAATTAAACGGAGGTTCATCAGGTGAACACCTCTTTCGATTAGTTTACATATACTTTCCTGTTCGACAAGGGTACAGGCATATCTCTTCCCGAGAGATGCAAGTAATATACAGGATTATGAATAATAATGCAATAGGTTTTATAAAACTTTTCCGCTTGCTTGACAAACTCGTTCATTCTGGTATGCTATGTTCGTATCCATTCCCAATCTTGAAAGGGTGTGCCATGAGATGAACTACTATCAACAGCGTGTGGACATCAGAAGCAAATCATACTGGATGCGAAGTGTAGTGATACTGGTTTTAGGTGTCATACTTCTGGCGTGCAACCGACAGGCATATGCTTCTACTATACGAGAGCTTCCCCAGACCCGCATTACCGTAAATGGATCTGCGTTGGCTTTGGACCCACAAAATCCTGCTATCGAAATGAACAGCCGTATACTTGTGCCCATGCGTATTATTTTAGAAGCTTTGGGCGCTTCTATCGGCTGGGATGATACAACTCAAACCGTAACTGCCAATGTTCCAGGCATAGAAGTTGTCCTCCGTATAGGCAACAACATGGCTACCATCAACGGGGAGCTGAAGTTTCTCGATGTATTGCCTATGTTATATAATATGCGGACCTATGTGCCTGTGCGTTTCGTCAGTGAGGCTTCAGGAGCCAGCGTCGACTATGATCCAGCGACAGGCAATGTGGCGATATTCAAGGCCGGAGGGGCAGCAGTCACTCCTCCCCTTACGACTTTGCCAACTTCACCGCCTCCATCACTACCCTCAGGGATTCGTAACCTCAATATAACGACTGCTTTCACTAATGGAGGAGTCATTCCAGCAAGGTATCAGGCCAGCGATGTAGCCGGCGCTTTGGAAATGAGTCCGCGAGTATCCTGGAACGCTTTTAGCGGAGCTCAGAGTTACGCTCTGGCTTTCTTCGATGTTACACCCGACATGGATGGTTATCTCCATTGGCTGATAGTTTTGCCAGGGAATACCACCAGTTTAGCCGAAAATGCATCGCTCAATGAAACCTATCCCGATGAGGCAGAAGAGATCACAGCATACATTCCGCCCGATCTCGAGCCAGAAGACAATCGTCACGATTTTGAACTACGCGTAGTGGCTCTTTCTATCGCGGTCGAAGAAACTGAGTTCCATGTTATCAGCGATCTCGGCGACTTCATCTCGGCAGTAAGTCCATATGCTTTGGCTCAGGGTATAGTTAGTGGGTACATTAATTATGGCAAAGAAATTACTCCTGCTCCGGTACGGCCAGGATCCCTGAGCGTTCAATCCACAGCCATGGGTTCAGCAGGTATTCCTCTTAAGTACACCGATTCCTATACCGAAACGGCGGAAGGTGATGGGATCAGTATTCCTCTTAGTTGGAGCAGAGGTCCCGGTGGGACTCTGACATATGCCTTCATTCTGGTGGATACGACACCAGGAATGGACAACTACATCCACTGGCTGGTTGCGGACATACCTCCAGGCATAACTTCCATCTCCGAGAATGCTTCGGAATTGGACAGGTTACCGGAGGAAAGTGAAGAGATCATCTACTACGAACCTCCAATGCTGGATGAAGAGGATGGTCGTCACACTTACAAATTAATCGTAGTAGCCCTAAACGATGACCTGGAAGGCATCGAAGACTTGGAAATGGTATATACATTGGAAGAGTTCGAAGCGGCTATAGCTGGTCATGTCATGGCCAGAGGAGAGTTGAACAGCTTTTTTCAGGTTCGGTAGGCAAACTGTAGTCCACGGCATATCCAAGTGTGTCTTCGCACAAAGGCGAGCTGAATGTTAGAAAAGGCCTCATTTTGCGGAGATGGGTATGCTGGTATCTTGTAGATATAAGCACCGACTTCATACTGGAGCGAGATAATGTGCTCCAGTATGAAGCCGGTGCTTCTTTAGCTATGTTTATTTTATTCGTGTCCAGACCGATCAGCAGGAGCATTGCCGAGCAAGGCAGCAGAAGCATTCGCCAGGCGTTGACTTACTTTTTCCAGTCCAAGCACCTCCATGGTTGTGAAGAGTGGTGGAGAGATCTTGCGATTTGTGACAGCCACCCTCAGCGGCATCAGCAGGTCACCAAGTTTCCATTCCAGCGATGCTGCCAGCGCTTTAAACTGTTCCTCCAGAGCAGCAGCCGTAAAGGAGTTGCTCCGAAGTAGCTTTATACTCTCCTGCAGAACGCTGTATATATCTTCCTTAGTCCTGTTGCTTTTGCTAGCTGTCAGGAGATCCAGATCCACTTCTTCGGCTGGCCAGTCAGTGTAAAAATAGGCCAAGGTTTCCGGAGCTTCATCTAAGCGGGGTAACCTCTCGTGAATCAGTTCCAAGAGAGCTTCCAGGCGTATTTCATCGCTCTTTACGGGAACGTTGATTAACCCGGCATCGATCATGAAGGGCATGACCCGTGAAGTGAGCTCCGCAGCCGAGAGCCTGCGTATCCACATTCCATTCATCCAGTCCAGCTTCACCTGATCGAAGACGGCATTCGACTGTGTACAACGCTGAAGGGAGAACATCTCCTGCAGCTCGGTCAGAGAAAGGATCTCTTCGGAGATACCTCCGGGAGTCCAGCCGAGAAAAGCACAAAAGTTTAGCAGAGCTTCAGGAAGATAACCCATGGCAGCAAAGTCGCCAAGATAGACAGCACCCTTGCGTTTAGAAATCTTGGTTTTATCGGGATTCAACATCAGAACCAAATGCGCAAACACAGGCATCTCCCAACCAAATGCTTCGTAGATAAGGACCTGAGGGAAGGTATTGGAAATATGCTCGGCTCCACGGATAACATGACTTATCTGCATTTCATATTCATCAATTACAGTTCCGAAGTTGTAAACCGGTATGCCGTTGGACTTAATTATTACGAAATCACCCATGATCCCTGCATCCTGTTCTACCCTACCTCGAATCGAGTCGTCGAAACCGACGGTTCCGGGACGTACACGTAGCCGTATCGAAGGCTTAATTCCTTTAGCTCGCAGTGTCTCTCTCTCTGCAGCAGTCAGGTTAGCGCAATGTCCACCATAGTGAGGATCTTCCTTACGAGCCATCTGTTGTTTTCTTTCAGCTTCCAGATCCTCTGGGGAGCAGAAGCATTCGTAAGCAAGGTCCTTCTCAAGTAGTTCATGCGCTCGCTCGGCATAAATGCCAAGCCTTTCGCTTTGACGATAGGGGCCGTATGCTCCGCCCACATCAGGTCCTTCGTCCCAGGACAGACCAATCCAGCGCAGTCCTTCGAAGACACCCTGTTCAGATTCCAGAGTATTTCGCAGTGAGTCAGTATCATCCACCCGCAGGATAAATGTACCACCTGTCTGTTTGGCAAACAGATAATTATAAAGAGCTGTTCTGGCGGTGCCTACATGGCAGTTGCCAGTAGGGGATGGTGCGATGCGAACCCTGATAGGTTTGGGGTTCATGATGGTTCACTCCTTATCTTAAGGTCATGTTAGGGGAGGGCAGTATTTTTTACCTAATGGGTTGCTCAAGCTAACCGGCGCAGGTTTGAATGAGATCCGCAGGAAGATTCTTTAAAAAAGGGGTGATTTCGCCACAAAAGAGGTAAGCCAGATGATGCAGTGGTCTGGTCAAGGCTACATACAGTAGGGCGCGATCAGACGGTCCTTCTGCATAGCATTCAGCCTCAGCATCGACCACAATCGCCCCGTCGAACTCCAGACCTTTAGCCAGATGGACAGGTAAAACCGTTATGAATCTGCCGAGTTGATCGTTTTCTTTTTCGACCAGGGCTATCCGGTCTCCCCAGGATGCCGCGAGTAACGCGTATATTTTACGGCAAAGGGAGGGAGATTTGGCTATTAGAGCTATACTGTTAACCTCCTGATTCGCCCAGAGTGTCAGAAGCCTGTCGATTATTACCTTCTTCTCCTGGAGAGATCTGGATCCTTTGTTCACTTCAATAGCGAAAGGCAGTTCTCCAGTTGAGCGTACAGCTTCGGCAACAGTAATACCGGGCTGATCGATGATGACGTGGTTAGCTACGGCAATGATCTCTGCAGAACTGCGATAGGATCGTCTCATCTCACGATAAAAGATCTCCCGACCTTCGAGGACCTCATCCATAAGAGAAACCCAATTATCCAAACCGCGATGAGGATAGATGCGCTGAGCCAGGTCGCCAACCGCTGTCAGGGCAGAGCTACCTCCCAGGAAGCGCCTCAGCATCGCAAACTCGGTTGGATTCATATCCTGAGCTTCATCTACCACAATCATAGCGCAGGTTGAGGTCAGACCATGAAGATGCTCCTTAAGGCGGAGCAACAGGGCGAGATCCTCTTGGAGTAACCGTTTTTTACTCTTTCGGTGCCTGACAACCAGATCTGCTGCCACCTGAGCGGAAAGCTCAGGAACATACTCCTGAAGCCTGCTGACATCTTCATAGAAAGACTGATAAAGATCCAGTAGGGAAAAACGTTTGGGAATGCGACGACGATAGGCAGCGAGAGCTTCCTTGGCTTCCCTTTGCAGTTGCTCAAGTGCTGCTTCCCGTTTCGTGATAAGATCGATCGCCTGCGGATTGGGCCTGTTTTTGAGGTGAGCAGGCCATTGTCTTCTGACGATATCCAGGCGTCGTTCATAGAAATCCATCAGGCGCACATGCTCTTTTTTTACGGCACGATTGATCATGGTTTGCAACCATCGATGCATCTCCAGAGCACGTTTTTCCAGGGTCAGAAATCGTAAATCCTGATAACGGTAAGCAATATCTTCCTGAGATACCAACAGGAGACCAGAGTCGGTGCGCAGATCCTCTACAGGTATAACTGTATGCTCCAGAAAAGTAAAATAGTTGTCGATACCTCTCAGCATAGAGATATCTCCCATGGATTTCAACGATTCAAGTTCCCGATTAACCGCAGAAGAAGAGGTGTTCTTCTGATCGCAGTAACGACTCATCCACTGAGTGCAGCTGGTATACTCGAATTCGTTATCAGATAATTCAGCCATGGCTAGTTCATTGAATGTCAGCTGCCGACAGCGCTTGATGTCCAGATCCGGCATCACAGAAGCAATATAGCCAAAGAACAGACGCGAAGGAGTAATAATCAGCGTCTCTTCAGGGTATACAGTTTTGCGTCTCAGATAGAGCAGATAAGAGAGGCGATGGAGAGCAACCGAAGTCTTACCGCTACCGGCGGATCCCTGGACGATGACCGGTTGACCAGGAGGTAGGCGAATGATTTCATTTTGATTCTGCTGGATGGTGGCTATAATATCCTTCATCCCCTGGCCTGCATTCTCGCGAAGGCGGGAGAGGAGAAAGTCGTCGATCCCACTGGCCTCTTCCTGGTCGGCAATCTCCTGGAGGGTTCCTTCTTTTACAAGCAGTCTGCGCAGGAGATGTAGATCTACATCTACCGATCCATAGGGGCCTTCGAAACTGGTCGGACCGTGTATACCTGCATAATAGAGGTCGGCTATGGGAGCGCGCCAGTCCACGACAAGCTGGCTTTGCCCGTTTTCATCGCCGACTCCCACTTTCCCAAGGTATATGGTCTGCAGCTCTTCGCCTTGTCGCAACTCTCCCCCCAGGGACTCTGCGGTGGCGATCTTTTCAAAACTCAGATTCTGCTTAAACATATAAGTAAGTAAGGTAACATCGAGGCGACCAAAATAAGGATCCTTGCGAGCCAGCTCCAGGGTGGCCCTGCGCGAAAGAGAGCTTTGCAGGCGTTCCATTTCAAAGAGCTGAGCCGTAGTCATGTCTTCAGGTTTTTTGGCATCAGAGAGCTGATCCAGGATGGCTTCGATTTCTTCCCTAGCGAGGGATTCTCGTTTGGCCAGGGAATCCTGCCAGGAAGTAATCTGATTAAGGGTTCGTTTTAAGTGAGCTGTCTCTTCAGCATAGTCAGGGTGTTCGGTTGCGCGCATTATTTCTCACCCCATAAAATGAATCTGGTCTGGACAGAGTTTACCGGCAAGGGTTAACAAGTATGGATAAAGCACTAGCTGGACCCTCATTGCTGCAACAGATCAGTGACTTCGCCGGGAGATGCCGGATTAATATAGACTGTTCGCTGATTGCTGTAGATAACAAAGCCCGGCCGTGTACCTCGCGGTTTTTTTAAATGACGCCTGAGAGTGATATCTACCGGAACAAGACCACTCTCCCTTGCCTGGCTAAACCAGGCAGCCAGGCGTGCTGCTTTTTCCAGGACCGAGTTTGCTGGATCGGAGGCACGAATCAAAAGATGAGAACCAGGAATCTCCCTGGTGTGAAGCCAGAGATCATCAGAGCGAGCCAAGCGCCAGGTTAGCTCTTCATTCTGACGGTTGTTCCTCCCTACGAGAACTTCGATCCCCTCGATTGTAAATGAGAGAGGAGGATGGGGAGTCTCATTAGTCTTAGGTTTTCCCTTATGTCGCGAGGGTGCTTCCGGCGGAAGATACCCCTGTTCTACCATTTCGACAGCGATCTCTTTAAGGTCGGTTAGGTCCTGAGCTTGTTCCACAGCTACCATGACCCCGGCAAGGTAGGACAGCTCGTTGTTAAGGCTGGTAAGTTGATCTGATATGTAGCGTTCACCAATGCGAAACTTGCTGTATCGTTTAAAATAACTCTGAGCATTCTCAGCGACAGTCAGGCGTTGATCCAGAGGGATCAGCAAGGGAGACAGGTCTTCAGAATAATAGTTAACCAGTTCAATACCAGACAGTCGCCTATGCGGCTCGGGAGCCATCTTCAGGAGCTCACCCCAAATCCGAAGATGATCCGATCCCTGTGCATTGCTGAGATCCTCTTCGAGAGCGAAACGCTTACGTTTACCCTTTTCTTCGGCAGCTCGCAGTACAGACTTCAACCGGTGCCTTTGTTGCTGTAAAGCCTCTGCTTCTTCTCTGTTAGCATAAAGCGTATCTATCACTATACTGGCATCCATCCAGACACCTTCCTGGGATCCTGGTAGTGGAAAAGCAGCCACCTCTGCCTGCTTTCCACTGGTATACAGATAGAGACGACCAGGGACTCTGCTCTGGAGAAGGTCGTATAGTGATGCCTGCAGGAGCAGCCAGTCCTCGAGGCGCAGATACTTGGCTTTCAGACTGTGTGGAAGGCGACAGATGTCTAAGAGAGCCAGGATTGACGGTAGAGAGATCCCTTCAAGGCTTTGATTCAACCAGGTGGAGAGGTCAAGATCACCGTCGGGGAGCACCGATATATCACGGGGAGCTTGCCATAATTCCGGAAAGATTTTATCCTGACGCTTAGGAGGAGAATAATCTGCTCCGGGAAGGATCTCTCTTTGCTGAATCTGGTTATAGCCACTGTGTTTCATAGCATCTAAAATTCGTCCATCTGCATTGACCAGTATAATATTACTGTTACGCCCCATCAGCTCAGCGTTAAGGCAGTAATAAGCGGGATTTCCCAACTCGTCGCGTCCCTGCAGGTGGATGCTTACTAAGCGCTCATATCCTGATTGGCTGACACTTTCAATTCTTGTCCCTTCCAGCAAGCGGCGTAAGTATTGGCAAAAGGTTGGAGGTACTGGAGGATTCAGGCGCTTACGCTCACTGAGATGGAGTCGTGCGAACCTGGGATGAGCTGAGATCACCAGGCGCAGATTAACTCTTTGCTGTCTGAGATCGAATACTAAAGTTGTGGCATCGGGCTGTGAAATGCGGTCGATTTTTGCCTGAGCCAGCTTAGTGTTCAGTTCACAGCATAGAGTATTCAGAACGAGTCCGTCCATTGGCATATTCGACACTTCCCAGGATGAAATAAAGGAAATAATATGTAAAAACGCGAAATTGTACGAGCCTTAGGCAGTAACCTACATTTTGCATTGTGAAGGAAATCTTGTCAAGCATTAAAAGTTTTTCCGATAATGAAGCAGAATCGAGGTTGGTGCCTCATCAGAATGGGAGGGACCAGATTATGGATCGGATACTAGGATACGATTTTGAAAACTATGTGGCTGAAGTGCTGCATACCTACCAGGGAGCGGGTATGGCGATTGCCATCATTGATGCAAAGGAAACCTGTTATCAGAAGTTTTGGGGATATCGCAATATCGAGAAAGAGTTACCTGTGGATCTGCGGACCATTTTCGGTTTAGCTTCTATTACCAAGTCTTTTACCTGCCTGGCAATAATGCAGCTGCAAGAGGCAGGCAAACTACTCATCACAGATCCCGTAGATAAGTATCTTCCAGAATTCTCCTACCCTGGCGAAGGAATTCTGACTATAGAAAATCTTATGGTTCATAACGGAGGTTATGAACCGCAACCAGCTTTGGGAGCATCTATACATCAGCACACAACGCCTGAGCCGATGAGTGAAGAGGAACGAGAAAAAGAAGAAAACATGCGTGCAGAGTGGCATAAGCTATATCCGGAGAAACCCATGGATAGTTATGCTGATATCATCGCACATCTCTCTGACCCTGGTCAACGCCTCCTGGGACGCCCGGGTGAGATCTTCAGCTACAGCAATGATACCTATGGTGTTCTGGGGGAGATAATCAAGAGGGTAAGTGGCGCCTCATCTTATGAGGAGTATATGTTCCAAAACATACTTAATCCTTTGGATATGCAAAGGTCCTGGTTTGCAGCTGAATCCCTAGCTGGTGATGACAATGTCAATACTCTGTACAGGGTTAAAGATGGGAAGCAGATGGCTACAGACAACTGGCAGATTGCTCCCGCGTTTACTCCCTGTGGATTTTTGAAGTCCACCTTGGAGGACATGATCCACTACTTGAGAATGTATCTAAACCAGGGTAAACATCAGGGTAAACAGATTATCGGAAACTATGCTCTGGCTGAAATGTTGAAACCACGTCAGCAAAATGCCTTCCAACGGCATTATAGCTACGGTTTGAGTCTGCAGAGCCTCGGTTCTTTCTCGATCATCGAGCATGGCGGTTCATTAAATGGTGTTTCCACGCATTTAGCCTGGTCTCCCGAACTAGCCAGAGGAGTTATCGTACTCTGTAATACCAGCGGGGTTCCGGTGCAGAACCTTGCTACAGCGGCTTTTATGTGGTGTGCGGGTTTACCTGTGCGTCAGGGAAGGGTTTTTCACAAAGAGACTACCTGGTCAACTGAAACGATCGCTGCAGTGCAAGGATGCTATCGTTCAGGAGAAGGCTCCTTATATCAGATAAAGCTGTCGGAGACGGGGAGTTTGGTAGCTTGCGTCGATAAAGATCCCACCGAGCATCTCTTATATCCAGTACTGCCAGATTTGGCACTCGTGAAAATAAAGTTGAGTGATACCGAGGTTCGCCTTTATCATCGGGACGATGGTAGTATCTGGGCTATAGGATTCGGTAACCGCTGCATTCCCAGACAACTGAATGAGGAGTGACAATTATGGAATTAGCATCTTTGGCGGATAGCATCAGGAGCTTCATCGAGGAGGATGGTGAAGTATTACACAACATAGCCTTAGATATATATAATAATCCTGAGCTGGGAAATGACGAGTATAAATCCGCAGCTCTTCTGTGTGGCGCTTTGCAAGAAGCGGGTTTTGAGGTCCAGATGCCGTATATGGATTTGGCTACCGCTTTTAAGGCGACCCTGGATACCGGCAAACCAGGAGGTGAGGTCGGATTACTCTGTGAGTATGATGCTCTGCCTGGTATCGGACATGGATGCGGTCACAACCTGATCGGGGTTATGTCTGTGGGAGCAGCTCGCGCCCTGGCTTCTATTAAAGATGAGCTTAGTGGAAAAATAATGGTTTTCGGTTGTCCCGCAGAAGAAACCAATGGAGCAAAAGTTCCTCTTTCTCAAGGAGGAGCGTTTGATAGCTGTGATGCTATCATGCAGGTTCATCCAGGATCGGAGCATGCTGTCGGTGGCACTTCATTAGCGATCGATGCCCTCGAGTTTATCTTTACGGGAAGAACTGCTCATGCTTCCGGGAATCCTCAAGACGGGATAAATGCTCTGGATGCCTGCATTCAGACTTTCAACGGGATCAATGCCTTAAGGCAGCATGTGACACCTGACGTGCGAATTCATGGAATAATCAAAGAAGGTGGCTTGGCAGCCAATGTAGTACCGGAACGAGCTGTAGCTCAGTTCTACGTGCGAGCCGGCAAACGCAGCTATCTCCAGGAAGTAGTCAAAAAGGTTTTGGCCTGTGCCGAAGCCGGAGCAAAAATGGCCGGAGCATCTCTGGAGACCCGAAGTTTCGAGTACTCCAATGATGACCTGCTTAGTAACAGGGTTCTGGGAGACCTGTGGGTTGAGCAGCTTACAGACCTCGGGATCGAGGACACAGAAATCATCCGTAACTATGGAAAGGAAGGTCGCGGTTCAACCGATGTTGGCAATGTATCCCATAAGGCGCCGACCATTCACCCCAGTATCGGTATCACGGGTGGTGAAAAAGTCTCTGGGCACAGCCGGGAGTTTGCCGCATGTACCATTACCACAGACGGTCAGCAGGCAACCTTGTTGGCAGCTAAAGCTCTGGCTCTGAGTTGCCTTCATCTGCTGACAGATGAAACGCTGCGAGACAAGGTTCGCGAAGAGTTTATTACAGAAAAAAATGCGGCACCCCAATCTATTGACCTTTCCTGACCTTTGTGATAAGATAGAGATGGTCTGAGACTGTGGGGTCAGAAGACGAGGGCATTGATGATTAGTACTCGAAAGTGGCCCTTCCAGGCGATGGAAAGGAGTAAACTAATGGCAGTAGAGAGCAATTTAGTACCAATGGTTGTGGAACAAACAGGCAGAGGAGAACGCGCATACGATATTTTTTCCCGCATGTTAAAAGACAGGATCATCTTTTTAAACAGTGAGATCAATATGGTTTCAGCCAATCTGATCGTAGCTCAGCTGATTTTTTTGGAGAGTGAGGATCCCGATAAAGAGATCAATATTTATATCAACTCTCCAGGGGGAGATGTCTACTCTGGTCTGGCTATCTATGACACGATGCAGTATTTGAAGGCACCTGTAAACACTATCTGTGTAGGGATGGCAGCATCGATGGCAGCAAACCTTCTGGCAGCAGGTAAGAAGCGGATGGCTCTGCCTCATTCGCGGATCATGATACATCAACCTCACGGAGGAGCTCGGGGACAAGCCAGCGATATCTCCATCGCTGCTGAAGAGATACTCAAGATGAGAGAAATAACAAATGAAATTCTAATGAAGCATACCGGTCGCTCCCGCGAAGAGATACTTGCAGCTACTGATCGTGACCGCTACTTTGATCCATACGAAGCTAAGGCTTTTGGCTTACTTGACGATGTCTTTGAGCGCAGAGCCTAGCTAGAGGGTGAACACAGTTCATGTGCATCTCTCAGATGGAGCAAGCGTATAAACCCCTGAGTCGTTCACCAGCTCAGGGGTTTGCTCATATGTAAAGGAAGCTTAGTTAAGAACTGTTACACCCTTATTGGTGAATCCTTGCTGCAGTTTGCAAGTCATACCAAACCGGAAGAACCCTGCACCTATAAGGAAGAGCGGTTCGAGTCACCGAGATCTGGTGCGGGTAACAGGAGTTGAACCTGCACGGATCTCTCCACCAGATCCTAAGTCTGGCGCGTCTGCCAATTCCGCCATACCCGCATAATGTTGTTAAGGTGTTATTATGATGATAAAAAATGGTGCGCCCGGCAGGATTCGAACCTGCGACCTTTTGGTTCGTAGCCAAACACTCTATCCAGCTGAGCTACAAGCGCACTTGGGGTAGATGATGGGACTTGAACCCACGGCCCTCAGAGCCACAATCTGATGCTCTGCCAGCTGAGCTACATCTACCAAGACTCAGTGCTGCCAAGCAGCACAAAGCATATTGTAGGGATGAATCTTCCGATTGTCAAGCCTTTTGCTGAATAATACATTACGGCATAGTACCGACACAATACGGGATGTGGCAAAACGCTACATCCCGCTTTACATAAAGGTTTGAGATTGGTGCGCCCGGTAGGAATCGAACCTACGACCCTCTGATTAGAAGTCAGATGCTCTATCCCCTGAGCTACAAGCGCAGAGTTATCTTACTCAAACAGGCTTGCTACAGTGAGTAAACCTGGTCGGGACGGCGGGATTTGAACCCACGGCCTTCTGGTCCCAAGCCAGACGCGCTACCAAGCTGCGCTACATCCCGATGCAGCGAAGTGAATTATAGGATATGGCAGGCCTCATGTCAAGTACCGAGATTCGGTTACAGTTCCGAGATTTTATTATCTAACGGAGTCTAAACTGGAATATTAATCGTCATAAACTCCTTGACAAGTTTGCATGCTTATCGTACTATGAAGGCCGTTAAGCTACCTGTCGCCAGTCGCATCATATGGTGATCCTATGTAATAACCCCTTAGTAAGACAGGATTTCATGAGGCAGGAAGAGAATACTTCCTGACGAGAGAAATATGAGGAGGTACTTCGCCATGGAAAAGCATCCTAAGCCGGGAATCTATCGCCATTATAAAGGGAGACTCTATTGCCTGGTCGGCTTGGCACAGCATTCTGAGACTCTGGAACTCATGGCGGTATACCACTCCCAGGATAACCTGGATGATCTCTGGGTGAGACCTGTTTCGATGTGGAATGAGCTGGTGGAGAAAGACGGAGCCCTGATCCCCCGCTTCTCTTTCGTTTCTCCTGAAAATTAAACTAAGGTAAGGTATACTACCAGAGACTGAATGTGAGGAGATACTACAAGGGTGGTTATTTCATCTGAAGGGACTGAGCACTCAGCAGAGAAGCAACTAAACTGGCTTGGCATGACTTTGGCAGAGATGGAGCAGGTAATCAGTGACCTGGGAGAGGCTAAGTACAGAGCGGGTCAACTCAGTGACTGGATCTATCGTAAGAATGAACACGATTTCGCTAAGATGAGCAACCTTTCTGCATTCCTGAGGAGTCGCCTCAACGAGATCAGTCGAGTGGATCTCCCCGGAGTGGTCGAGCTGTATCAGGGCATCAACGACCCTGTGACCAAGGCTTTGGTTTGCTTTCAGGATGAGGAGCTCGCAGAGTGTGTCCTGATGCGCTATCCATATGGTAACTCGGTATGTGTATCCACTCAGGTTGGTTGCCGTATGGCTTGTCGTTTTTGCGCCTCTGGCAGCGATGGTTTTTTACGCGACCTTTCTGCGGGTGAGATTGTGGGGCAAGTACTGTTACTTCGCTCATTGCTTTCAGGAGAAGGAAACAGCCGAATATCCCATTTGGTGTTCATGGGAATGGGAGAACCTTTAGATAATATAGAGCAAGTAATCAGAGTAATTCAGATTGTTAATGCTCCCTGGGGGCTTGGTATAGGCTACCGACATATCACAGTCTCTACCTGCGGTCTGATTGAGGGGATAGAACGCCTGACTGAGCTAAACCTGCCACTCAATCTTGCTATCTCTCTGCATGCATCTGACGATGATTTACGTAGGGAACTAATGCCTGTAGCACATAAGTACAAAATTACAGACCTTATAGCCACAGCGGTTCGTTATTCACGTGTAACGGGTCGCAGGGTGACATATGAATATGGGATGATCGCTGGTATCAACGATAAAACGAGCCAGGCTGAGCAACTTGCAAGGCTCCTTAAGGGCAGTCTTTCGCATGTTAACCTGATACCATTTAATAACTGGCAATCGGAAACAGCACAGTCTGCACAACAACGCAGCAGCCCCGAGGTCGTTGCAGGCTTCGCTGAGAGCTTACGCAAATGGGGCATAGAGGTAACTGTACGGCGTGAGATGGGTGCTGATATCTCTGCTGCCTGTGGACAGCTCCGAAGATCAAGGCGGCGAGGAACATGATCAACTGTACTTGGGATTACTTGTGAAGGAAGGTGTGTCCCTTGCCTTTATCCTAGGAACTGTTGTACGCTTCACTGACGGATCCTGGTATGGTCCGTAGCGACAACCAGGATGCTCTTTATACAGGGTGCATCAAAGAAGCAACTGCATTACAGCCGGCGGTTTATTTACTTATGGTCGCTGACGGAATGGGAGGATACCATGGAGGAGATGTAGCCGCTCAGCTAGCCTTGGACACTTTTCACAGACTGCTGAGTGATCATACTTCTGCATGGCCCGATACTGAAGAGTTCGATCTCTGGCAGAAACTCCTGCGTGAACTAGTCGTAAAAACCAATGCCAGGATTCTTGATGCCCAAAGGGAACTCTCCTATCCACAAATGGGTACTACACTAACAGTAGCGGTTCTAACCGGTCAGTTTTTACATATGGTTCATGTCGGGGACAGTCGGTTATACATACTCGATGGAGGAAGAATTAGTCAGGTGACCAGTGACCACTCCTATGTAGCAGATATGCAGCGTAAGGGATTATTGACTCCTGAGGAAGCTCGCCTCCATCCTCACAGGAATGTGATGTCTCAAGCACTCGGTGTGGAGTGGGAACTAGCAATCGAAGCCAGAAGCTTGCATCTTCCGGTTGATTCCACGCTCCTCATCTGTAGTGATGGTCTTAGCACAATGGTCTCTGATGCTGAAATAGGAGAGGTTTTACAACTTCAGCGAGAGCCTGCAGATTTGGTCAGGGAGCTGGTAGACCGTGCTAACCGCTTCGGAGGACTGGATAATATAACAGTTATTGTAGCTTTTTTTCGTAATCAAGATGAGGTAGCAGGTTCATGATCGGTAGCATTTTGGGCGAGCGTTATGAAATACTTGAGAAGATCGGCGATGGGGGTATGGCGCTGGTCTACAGGGCTCGCGATCTTCAGGAGAAGCGAACAGTCGCTGTAAAGGTTCTACGATCGGAGTATGTCTCTGATGAAGAATTCATCCGCCGTTTTCGGCGTGAAGCAGAAGCGATGCAACGCTTACAACACCCTAATATGGTTGAAATATATGACATCTCTATATCTGAACCTCCCTACTACCTGGTAATGGAATATGTTGATGGGGTTACCCTAGATAAGCTTATCGCTGCTGAGGAGCTATCCTTTGAACGGGTATTATATCTGGCTTTGCAGATCGCGGATGGATTGCAGTATGCCCATGAGCATATGATTATTCACAGAGATATCAAACCACAGAACATCCTCCTGACTGCCAATGGCCAGGTGAAGATAACTGATTTCGGTATCGCCGTCCTGGTTTCGACAACTACTCTGGTTAAGACTCGCAGTGTGGTCGGTACCGTTCACTACCTCTCGCCGGAGCAAGCCAGAGGAGAGCCGCTTACGGAGCAATCCGACCTCTACTCTTTCGGGGTTATGCTATATGAAATGATTACTGGTCAAGTTCCTTTCGATGCTGATAACACCGTGGCCATAGTCTACAAGCATGATCAGGAAGAACCTGCTCCTCTCAGTGAACTCAGGCAGGACATTCCGGGTGCTTTGGAAGCTGTAGTCATGAAGTTGCTGGAGAAGGATGTCCGAGATCGTTACCGCAGTAGTCGGGAGTTACACGATGATCTGGAAGATATTATAGATATACTGCCCGAATCGGGATCCACTCTGCTGGAGAAAATGAGGCGCTCCATGAATAAGCGGGAAAGAAACCGCCGTGACAAGAGGAGATCTCGAAGTTTTTTGCGGGGTTTACTGGTCTTTATGCTCCTGGTGTGTCTCCTGGCTGGTTTGTTATATGGTGCATGGAATCAACTCTTTACCCGCAAAGCGACTGCCCTGATGCCATTGCTCGAGGGAAAGCAGATGAACGAAGCCATAGCAGAGCTGTCGGTGTTGGGTTTTGCTTATCATATTGCGGAGGAGCGCTTCGACCCGCGAATTCCTGAAGGTGTTGTCATCGAGCAAAAAACTCAGGCAGGAGTAAATGCCTTTACTGATACCATCGTTGAACTGGTTGTGTCTCTTGGTAAGCAGATGTTCACACTCCCTGATGTGGTAGGCTTACGAAATCAACAGGCTACTCTGGAGCTTCAAAGCAAAGGTTTGACAGTTCTGACTGAGCCCCAAAGCAGCACCAGCATCGTCGAGGGACTGGTGATGGAAATGAAGCCAGAGGCCAGAACAATGGTTACCGAGGGTACGGAAGTAACTCTGGTCGTCTCCACTGGCCAGGAAAAGGTCCTGATGATCAGTGTGCTTGGTCTCTCCTTTGAACAAGCCAGTGAAAGATTGTCGGAGCTGGGATTGCTACCGGCAGATCCTATCATTCATGTTGACGCATCGTATCCTGCTGCTCGTATTACAGGTCAATCTCCGTTAGCAGGTGAGTTGGTGCCTAAGAACTCCCGGGTGGACCTTTGGATCAACCCTGCGCAAAGAGATGATGTGGAAATCACAATCACCTTTCCTGCTGATATCGCCATCCAGGTAATCCGAGTCGAGGTAGAGGATGCGTCACTGACGAATCCCTCCAGGGTGATTTATAATGCGCAACATAAAGCGAACGATAAACCACTGCCTTTATCGATCCCAGTTGAGCCACCAGCAGTGGTTAGGGTCTACCGCAATGATATCCTTATCTTCTCCGGCGAAAGATAAATCAACAGGTTTAGTCCGGGGAGTCCAACTAACAGCATAAAGAGGTGAGGATCGGAGTGTTTATCGCTCCTTCTCTATTAGCAGCACATCCTGGTCGTTTAGAAGCGGAAGCCGAGGCTGCCATTCAAGCAGGAGCAGACTGGTTGCATGTGGACATCATGGATGGTCATTTTGTTCCTGCTATCAGTATGGGACCGCGTCTGATCAAAGCGCTGCATGATGCGGAGCCTGCTGTACCTCTGGATGTGCACCTTATGGTCAGTAGTCCTGCGCAGTTTATCGCCGACTGTGTAAACTGGGGAGCTGCCTCTTTGACCGTACATTATGAAACCTGCCATCATCTCCATGGGGTTCTGCAACAGATACGCAGCCTGGGATGTAAAGCCGGAGTTGCTCTCAATCCTCATACCCCAACGAATGTCTTGCAATGCCTTTTAGGTGATCTGGATACTGTATTGCTGATGGCCGTCAACCCTGGTTTTGGAGGTCAAAGGTTTATTCCTTTTACACTGGAAAAAATCAGGCAACTAAGTAACCTGAGAGATGGAAGCTCAGGTTACTTTCTCATAAGCGTCGATGGTGGAGTCGGTATAAGTAACGCCGCACTTATCAGAGAAGCAGGTGCGGATGTTCTGATTGCAGGGAGCGCCGTCTTTGGCAGTGATGACTATTCCCAAGCCATAGAACAATTGCGTGGTAAACAAACTGTGACCAAATGATGAGTTTGTTCCAACACGAAATCAATGGGTTCGCTACTTGGTCACGAGTTTTCCATGACCCATCAGCTTGGTATGATGTTGCTGGGGCTATGTATACAGAGTCAGGGATCACCTACCAGGGGCTCACGCCGTTATCCCCCGGGACCAATGCCGTTTTTCGCAGTGGCGACACGGTAATCAAGATATTCGCTCCTGTAGAAGCAGCTATGAGCGATCGCGATGACTATTCAGTCGAATTAATGGCTCTGGAAGAAGCAGCAAAGCGAGGGGTGCCGGTTCCTGCTGTTTTAAGGTCTGGAACCTTCAGGGATCGTTACCCATTTAATTATATAATCATGCCGTTTATTCATGGTCAAGAGCTTGGCGGCATTTTACAACAACAAGACGTAGAGGAGCAGGATGCAATCCTCGATCAAATCCGCAGCATGCTAGTCAGATTGCATGAAATACCTCCTTTTCCGGGGGACACATTTGCGAAGGTTTTTCAACGTGCGTTGCATAATGACAGATGGTTACTCTTCAATCCTCAGGTCAGGTCTGAGGTTTCAACTACTTTATTGCGATATTTCAATCAGATTGATTTGCAAACATTAGTTTTCGTTCATGGAGATCTGACCGGGGAGAATCTGCTGCTCGTCTCTGAAAACAGAATCCGTCTAATAGACTTTGCGGATGCTTGCATAGCTCCTCCTGGATATGATGATGTAGCGCTGGTTTTGGGTGCTTTCGATCTGGATTCTCGCCTAGTTTGGCGTTATTATAGATTCGGTGACCCTGTCCTTTTTGTAGACTCCCTATTTCCTCATATTCTTCTTCATGACTTTGGGGGAGGTTACCTGCGCGATCTGGCAGCAAAGCTGCTTAATCTGGATCCTGGTGAGGTAAGCAGTCTGGCACAGATTCGTGAGGCGTTAATAAGGCAAATTAGTATCCAGTAAAACAGTATACCTTGTATTTTAAGGTTAGTTATGACCACTAAATGGAGAGACGAAGGTGATGCAGTCATGAACATTTATGCCAGATTAGCCAGGGACTTCATGCAAAAATACTGGCATCGCTATCTCCTGGCTTTCGCTCTGGTTAATCTGGTGACCTGGCTGGGTTTCAGGGCACCTTTGCTGACGCAGAGAATTATCGACGATTTTATCCCTACCAGGGATATGGACAATATCATCAGGTATGCTTTAATGATTGTGGTCGTCGCTGTAGCTAGGGGACTGACGACTTTCGTGCAGCGCTATAACTTGGAATATACGGCGCAGAAGGTCGTCTACGATATTCGTAATCGCCTCTACATGCATATTCAGGAACTATCTTTTTCCTTTTACGATTCTGCTCGTACGGGAGAGCTGATGTCTCGTCTTACATCCGATGTGGAAACACTCCGGGGAGCCATGGGAATGGCTTTCATCAATCTGATATCCAATATACTGCAGATTGTATATGCCATGGCTATCCTGTTGAGCCTCAATGTGCAGCTGACGCTGATTTCTCTGGTCTTCATGCCATTTCTGATCTGGGCAGTGCGTGAGTATGCCATCAAGGTGCGACCTACCTTCCGCATGGTGCAGGAGCAGATGGCCAAACTGACAGCCGTGATGCAGGAAAATATCACCGGCATCAGGGTTGTCAAAGCTTTCGCGCAAGAAGAGTACGAAGTAAGCAAATTTAGCGATCAAAACACCGTCTATTTCCAGAAAGCTCTGGTATCCGCGCGTCTGGACGCTTTCTACAGTCCCTTGATGACTTTTATCTCGGGGTTGAGTTCGACTTTTATCCTCTGGTATGGTGGCAATGCAGTGATCAATGGTACCCTGCAGCTTGGCGAATGGATGATCTTTAATACCCTTTTGTTGCAACTGATCCAACCAGTACGCATGTTCGGCTGGTTGGTTTCCATGGTACAGCGAGCGGCGGCTTCCGGAGGACGGCTCTATGAAGTTCTCGATACCAAGAGTGATGTCGCGGATTCACCACAGGCGGTAGATATGCCTCCGGTTACAGGCCTGGTCGAATTTGATAATGTCACTTTCAGTTACGATAAAAGAATGATGGTCTTGGAAGAGCTTACCTTTACTGCAGAACCTGGACAGACCATTGCGATCTTAGGTCCGACAGGTTCAGGCAAGTCCTCGGTAATAAGTCTGATTCCACGTTTCTACGATCCTCTCATAGGGACTATACGTATTGATGGCAGAGATATCCGTGATTATAAAGTAGAATCTTTGCGAAAACAGGTGGGGATTGTCCTGCAGGAGACCTTTCTTTTCGGTGATAGCCTGCGTGCAAATATAGCATATGGTAAGCCCGATGCCAGTGACGAAGAGATCATCTCTGCGGCTCAGTCGGCTAAAATCCATGATTTCATCATGGGTTTGCCCGATGGATATGACACCACCATTGGAGAGAGAGGTGTTGGTCTCTCTGGCGGGCAGAAACAGAGGGTTGCTATTGCCAGGGCTATTCTTATGCAGGCGCGAATTCTCATTCTGGATGAGTCTACCTCCAGTGTTGACACTGAAACCGAGCATGCTATTCAACAGGCTTTTGCCCAGCTGACAGCTAATTGTACCACCTTTATCATAGCGCAAAGATTATCTACAGTACGTAATGCTGATAAAATTCTGGTACTGGATCGTGGGCGTCTCGTACAGGAAGGGCATCATGAGGATCTTCTCTTAGATCCGGATGGTATATACGCTAAAATATACGAGATGCAACTGCGCCCCCAGGAGAAGGATGTAAGTGTTACGAGCACCACTAAGAGTTCGGGAGGTGATTCCTGATGGGTGGAGGATGGCACGGGGGAGGCATGCATGTCCGTAATGCCGAGATAGAGCAGCGTAAGCTAAGCGATCTCGATCCTCAGCTTTTCCTGAGGTTTTGGCGAACGACAGTGACTCCATATCGTAGCAAGCTTTATCTTTCTATATTAGCCATGCTAGCTGCTACCACCACTGGACTCATCGGTCCTATGCTGCAAAGAGTGGCTATTGATGACGGAATGCTGGCTGGAAATGCATCGGTTCTGCTAAAAGTTGCTTTGATCTATATAATCACTCACACTCTGAACTGGATCTTTAGTTTTGCCAGATCCTTCCTGATGTCTCAAATAGGTTTGAGCATAACCCAGGACATGCGTCGACACCTTTTCTCGCATATCCAGACCCTTAGTCTGAGCTTTTTCGATCGTTTGCAAGCAGGTCGCATAATGTCCCGTTTAACCAGTGATGTGGAGGTCCTGACCCAGTTGATAAACTCTGCATTGATGAATACCATTAATGATTTCTTTACCCTGATAGGAATCATAATTATCATGATCGTCAATAGTCCCTTACTTTCCCTGATCAGTTTTTTTACCATTCCGGTGATGTTTGCAGTTACCAGGTTCTTTTCGCGAAGGATGCGAAAGGCTTATCACCAGGTGCGTGCTGCCTCAGCCGATGTTAATGCTAATTTGCAAGAGACTATTTCGGGAATGCGGGTAACCCAAAGCTTTACGCGAGAAGAACGCAATATGGAGCGGTTTGACGAAGTTAACGAAGGTAACTTTCGCGCCAACATGAATGCGGCGACGTTGCAATCAATGTTTCTGCCAGCCATTGAGGTTACCTCATCCATCGGTACTACTCTTGTTCTCATCGGAGGAGGCTATCTGGTTTTGCTGGCATCTGGCAGTGAAGCAGAAGCAGTTACTCTGGGCATTGTAGTACTCTTCCTGAACTCCATAACCCGCTTCTTTCACCCTATTCGCGAACTAACCCAGGTCATGAATACTGTTCAGGCCGCGGGTATTTCACTGGAACGGATCTTTAACTTTATCGATGAAGTACCCGAGGTACCTGATGAACCACAAGCG
>WRDA01000002.1 GCA_009783675.1 Symbiobacteriaceae bacterium
AGAATGACGCTTTGCTGATATGTTATCTCCAGGTTTTCTGGTTTCTGATAGAGCAGTTCCAGTAGAGAACCGAGTATGTTAACACGCTTTAGTTCGACCTCATCAAGGAGATGGAGACACAGAGCACCCATGTATTGGACCAGCTGCTGGGATGCTTCAGATAAACCGAGTCTGTACAGAACCTCTGCATAGTACTCCATGACGATTCTGACTCGTGGTGTCAACTGATGAGCGTAAGTTTCTGCCTCTTCACTGACACCGACATCCACAGTGGCTCGGTTCTCTCCAAAGAAGGCAATGCGAAGGGACGCCAGCATTTTTTTATGAGGGGTGCGGGGAGTAGCTTCGTCTTCGTCCCTGGTTTGCAATTCTGTAACTAATTCTTCATCGATTGCTGTGTCATCTACACCCATGATGCGTTTGAATAGGTTCTTAGCCATATATCTTCCCCCTAAAAAATAAGTCGAGGATGTGATGATCGTGCAGATCACTATAGACAACAGACCATGTGTCATTGAGAGAGGGACGACTCTGCTGCAGCTGGCACAACAGGAGCAGGAGAACTATCAGTATCAGATCATTGCAGCTGCGTTAAATCATGAACCGGTAGGCATGCAAAGCTTTCCTCAGGAAGGAGACGAAGTCACCTTCTATAATGTGACAAGTTCTACCGGAACCAGAATCTATCAGCTAAGTCTGACTTTTGTCCTGATCAAGGCTGTACGCGAGTTATATGCGGATGATGCTGAACTATCTGTAGAGTACAGCCTAAGTACCGGAGTCTTTTGTCAGCTGAAGCTCGCTACGCCTTTGGATGAGTCTGAAGTCTTACGCATTCGTCAGCGCATGGCAGAGATCATCGATGAAGATTTGCCCTTCACCTATGAGCCGTTACCAAAGAGAGAAGCTCTGGAATTTTTCCGGCGCGAAAGACTATGGGAGAGAGTAAGGCTGCTCAGTTATTCGCCTGATGTGATGGTTCATGTTTATCGCCTGGGTTGGCTTCATGAGTTCTTCTATAGTCCAATGGTTCCTTCTACAGGATATTTAAAGTGTTTCGATCTCTCGTATTACGAAGATGGTTTTATTCTGCGCTTCCCAACACAAACATCACCCACAGAGATACCAGATTTCAACCCCAGCAGGAAACTTTTTACCATCTACCGTGAAGCGGAAGAATGGGCAAACATTTTACAAGTGCGTCATGTGCCGGATCTGAATGACCTTTCTGTATCAGGTAACATCATGGAACTCATTCAAACTGCTGAAGGCCTGCACGAGAAGAAGATAGCACAGATCGCTGATCAGATTGCCGAACGACGCTCACGCCTCATATTGATCTCTGCACCAAGTTCGTCAGGAAAAACCACTTTTGCCAACAGGCTTGCTATTCAGCTGAGAGTTAACGGCATGCGTCCGGTAACAATAGGGCTGGACAATTATTACCTCAATCGTGGTGAAATACCTCTTGGTGAAGATGGTAATCCTGATTTGGAATCCCTCTTTGCTCTGGATATCGAAAAATTCAATGACGATTTTATCCGATTACTCGATGGAGAGGTCGTTGACTTGCCTGTTTTTGATTTCACCCAGGGTAGACGAGCCGAGCGAAGCAACAGTCTTCGTCTTGAAGAGGGACAACCGGTTGTAATCGAAGGCATCCATGGTTTAAACCCTCAACTGACCCATGGTATTGCCGATTCCACCAAGTTTCGGATTTATCTGAGTACCCTGACACAGTTAAACTTCGATCGCCACAACCGAATATACACGACAGATGCCAGACTTCTGCGTCGAATCGTGCGGGATCATCAGTTCAGAGGCTATCCTGTCGAAGAGACATTAAAAATATGGCCTTCTGTGAGGCGGGGAGAGGAGAAGTGGATTTTCCCCTACTACGAGGAAGCTGATGCCATTTTTAACTCCCATCTCCTCTATGAGTTAGCCGTGCTGAAACCCTTTGCACTTCAGGAGTTGACTAAAGTAAAGCCAGATTCAGTTTTCTATACCGATGCCAGCCGACTGATGCAGCTGTTGTCCTACTTCAAAACTGTTGATGCGGAGAGCATCCCTCATAATTCCATTTTACGTGAGTTTGTCGGTGGCAGCATCTTCCACACTTAACCGCGATGATCCTGTTGAATTAGCAAGAGGCTGTCTCGTCAGGAGTATCCTTGCGAGACAGCCTTTTAGGGGTCAACCCGATTGCTCTATTTCCCTAAGCTCTTTGCACTTTCCCAGAACGCAGGCAACGGGTGCATACACTTAGCTTCACAGGCTGAAGGTTGACAATCGCATGCACTGGTTGAAGATTTGGAGCGATCATGCGTTTAGTCTTTCCCTTGAATTTTGTGATACTATTATGTCCGGACTTTACACTCTTGCCACAAATCGCACAGGCTCTTGCCATCAGTCTTCCACCTCCTTGGCGAGCAATATGGTACCCGAACGCGCATCATTATAGCATCTTGTGAGAACTCGTGCAAGAAAATTTTAACGGCTATTATAAGCACAAAGTCCTTTTTGCAAGATGAGCATAGCTTTGTTGAGATCCTGACGATTCAAGACATAAGCCAGACGTATTTCGTTCCTTCCAGCTCCCGGGGTAGCGTAGAAGCCATCTGCCGGGGCGACCATGACAGTGGCACCCTCGTAACTAAAGTCACTTAGCATCCAAGCCGCGAAGTCATTAGTATCTTCAACAGGAAGGACTGCTATGGAATAGAATGCTCCTTTAGGCAGATAGGTCTGCGCTCCGGGAATTGCCAGAATGCCCTGATAAATGACATCGCGTCGGAGCTGGTATTCTTCACGGACTCTGGCATAATAGGCTTCAGGAACTTTCAGAGCCGCTACTGCTCCGATTTGTTCAAGAGCTGGTGGGCAGAGGCGAGCCATACCAAATTTCAATGCAGCCTCAAGGACTGAAAGATTGTGGGTGACTATATTGCCAATACGTGCTCCACAAGCCGAAAAACGCTTGGATATGGAGTCACAGATTACCGCATGCCCGGCTAGACCATCGATACTAAGAATGCTAGTGAAAACCGACCCATCATAAATGAATTCTCGATAAACTTCATCTGCCAGGATGAACAGCCCATTCTTGACCGCCAAGCGTCCAAGACGTTCCAACTCGGACCTGGTATAGACTACACCAGTGGGATTGCCTGGATTACTGAAGAGTATTGCCTTGGTACGCGAGGAGATAAGGGATTCCAAGAGATCGTCAGGTGGCAATCTGAACCCATCAGCTGGAGAACCCGGTACAGGTACAATGCTGATCCCTGCCATAGTTGCAAAACTGTTGTAGTTAGTATAGAATGGTTCCAGAGTTAATACTTCATCTCCTGGATTGCAACAGGTCAACAGACAGAAGAGAACGGCTTCACTGCCACCGGTAGTAATCAGAATCTCCTGCTCGTTAACATCGACGCCAAAAGAAGCATAATACGGTACTAATCCTGCGCGTAACTCAGGCTGTCCTCCTGACTCTCCATAAGCGAGTATCTTAATATCCGCATCATAGATGGCGCGAAAATACTCTGGTGGTGTCTCTATATCCGGCTGTCCGATGTTCAGATGGTAAACTCTAATCCCCTGATCTTTCGCTCTGTTTGCTAAAGGAACCAATCTGCGAATGGGAGAAGCCTGAACCTCTTGTCCTCGCCGGGCTATTGACAGTTCGTGCATATCCGGTTACCTCCTTGCAGTAACTGTAGTTTCATCTATAAACCAGTTCGACATTCTGGTTTTTTTTCCTCCAGGTTGTTAGTAGTTTAATGGCAGGTGATGGCATTGATTCCAGTAGGAAAACTGACTCCACAGCAACTTCATGAAGCTGTTTTCAAGTATAGAGGTTACCAGAGGCCAGAAGTTCTCCTTGGTTCATCTCTGGGCGAGGATGCTGCTGTTATCGCTTTTGGTCCGGGACAAGTGGTAGTCTCAACGGATCCTATTACAGGCGCATCCTGTCGTTCAGGTTGGTTAGCCGTACATGTGGCTGCCAACGATGTCCTGTGCAGCGGCGCTGAACCTGTGGCTTGTCTGATTACAATTCTAGCGCCTCTAAATACAGAGGAGAGTAAGATTGCAATAATCATGAAAGAAGCTTCAGAGGCTGCCCAGGAGCTTCAAATGGAGATTTGTGGCGGACATACGGAAGTAACCGACAGTGTGAACAGAATCATCATCTCCACAGTAGTACTCGGGATAAGAAACGAAGAATTATTCCCAGGAAACCTGTGTATTGAACCGGATAGTGCAATAGTGGTCAGTAAACCGGTCGGCTTGGAAGGATCTGCTATTCTGGCCAGAGATTACCATCGCCAACTCAGTGGATTTATGGAAAGCAGTGAGTTGGAAGAATTATCATCTTTTTTTAATTCGATCAGTGTTGCCAGGGAGAGTCGTATCGCTGTACGACATGGTGTCATGGTTATGCATGATGTTACCGAAGGGGGAATCCTTGGGGCCTTATTCGAAATGTCTTTGTCCAGGAATATGGGCTTCACCCTGGAGGAAGAAGCGATCCCGATTCATCCCCTGACTCATAAACTCTGCCAGATTATGCACGCCGATCCTTTACGACTCATCTCCAGCGGATGTCTGATCATTGTCTGCCGTGTAGGTGAAACGCTGGTAAAGGAGTTAAGGGAGCAAGGCATGGATGCCGCTGTGGTTGGTCACTTTACCTCCAGGCAGGAGCGGATCATGCTTCGCAGAGACTCCTCGTCGGGATGCATGGAACGTCATATCATAGACCAACCATCAGGGGATGCTCTGTGGGATATACAGGCCAGGCTTACGCCCTCCGTCAAGCATCATGATCCCTGAAAGTAACTATACACACCAGAGTGTGATGACAGATGAAGTGGTAGCTTCACTGGCTGCACAACATCCTGGCCTCTATCTAGACTGCACATTAGGTGGAGGCGGGCATAGCAGGGCTATCCTGACGACATGCAAAGATTGTCATGTAATTGGTGTTGACCGAGATCCTGCTGCGATAGCTGCAGCCAGACTTTACCTTGATGATTATCGGCAGGCGATTACTCTGGTCAAGGGAAATTTCAGGGACCTCGATGTAATTGTCAGAGAGCTGTTCCCTACGATGACGAATCCTTTGCTGGATGGCATCGTGTTCGATTTAGGCGTCTCTTCACCACAGTTGGATGACGAAAGTCGTGGCTTCAGTTACTGGGGCAGCCATGAGTTGGATATGCGGATGGACTCCACACAACAGCTGACTGCTGCAATCATCCTTAGCGAAGCATCCGAGGACGAACTCACTCGCATTATCCTCGAATACGGTGAGGAGCGCTGGGCATCGCGTATAGCAAGTTTTATCATCAAAGCAAGAGAACACACAAGGATAGAAACCGTGGATCAACTGGTGCACATCATCAGTGATGCCATACCCGCAGCAGCCAGACGCCAGGGAGGGCATCCCGCCCGACGCACCTTCCAGGCTTTACGTATAGCCGTGAACGACGAGTTAGGAGCCTTGCAGGAAGCTTTACCTAAAGCTACAGAGATGCTAAAGCCTGGAGGAAAGATGGTGGTAATCAGTTTCCACTCCTTAGAGGACAGGCTTGTAAAAGCTTTCTTCAGCGAAGCTGCAAATCCATGTAAGTGTCCCCCCAGATATCCTTGTGTCTGTGGCCTAAAGCCAATACTCAAGCTATATAATCCTAAAGTCGTATATGCTTCATCTCAGGAAATACTAAAAAACCCCAGGGCGCGCAGTGCAAAGCTGCGTGTTGCTCAACGTATATAAGCGAAAGGTGGAGGGATCCTGTCAGCATTAAGGAAAGAAGAGACATGGATTCCAGAGAAGACAGAGGCGCCTCGCAGATATCATGTACCCAAACTTCGCCGCAGACGCTCTCATCTCTGGCCCTGGCGACGCCTGATTCTGCTCATGCTTATCCTTGGCGTATTAGTCCTGCTGCAACTCAGAGGATATGCCGAAGAGACCAGTCTCTCTTTTCAGATTGAGGAGAAAACTAAAGGTCTCAACAGCGCGCAGAACTCTACTGAACGTCTCCGAATGGAAATACATCGGGAGAACTCTCTGGAGAGTCTGGAACGAAGAGCACAGGAACTGGGATTTACCAAGGCAACACCGCAGCAGTATGCTTCTGTCTTAAGATAATTATGCTCGAGGTAGGAAGATGGAGGATCTCCCATGCTAAACCTTGTACCATCACAGATTGCCCGCATTGTAACTGGGCAAGCTTTCGGTTCTGATGACAGACCCGTCTCAGGGGCTGTCAGTGACAGTCGACTAGTTCGTCCAGGGTCATTGTTTGTCGCCCTCCGAGGTGAAAGAACAGATGGACATGACTATGCAAATCAGGCTCTGGCCGCAGGTGCTTCTGCTATTCTAACTGAGGAGTATATTGACGGACTCAGCCCGCAGATAGTGGTGGAAGACTGCCGCAAGGCACTTGCTGAGCTGGCACAGTTTCAATTGCAAAGATATCCTGTCCGCATCATCGGCATAACGGGAAGCATGGGCAAGACCTGTACCAAGGACTTGACAGCTTCCGTTTTAAGCCAGCGTTTTTCCGTTCATAAGAGTGAAGGGAACAGGAATACCGAGGTATCTTTACCAATGACCATCTTCGACCTGGAACCTCATCATCAGGTAGCGGTGCTTGAGATGGGTATGGTGGCACAGGGAGACATTGCAGAGTTATGCGCAATCGCCCCTCCTGATCTTGCGATAATCTGTAATATCCTGGAGGTTCATTTGGAACGCTTCAACTCCATTGATGAGATAGCCGATACGAAAGGTGAAATATTCCAGGCTTTAAGCTCCAAAGGAATCGCTCTGGTCAATAATGATGATCCCAGGGTCGTCGCTCAGAGCCGCAAAGCTTTGGGGCGTAAAGTCAGTTATGGCCTCACTCACCAGGCAGATATGATGGCTACCGACATCTGCAGTCATGGGATTGAGGGCAGCACTTTCTCACTTATTTTTCCGGATGGTGCGCAGCAAGTAATCCATCTCTCGCTACCAGGTGTCCACATGGTTAATAATGCTTTACCAGCTGCTCTGGCAGGTCACCTCATGGGGATGACGCCTGTGGAGATTGCCTGCGGTCTATCCCAGGCTACACTCTCGGACCAACGCCTCCATATCCGGGAACTGGCCAAAGGCATCACACTGGTTGATGATAGCTATAACTCTAATCCTTATTCTGCAGAGGCAGCTTTGCGACTGGTGGCTGACATCCGACAGGAGCGCCCTCTCTTTATCGTTCTTGGAGATATGCTGGAGTTAGGAGAACACAGTCGAACTGCTCACCTGAAAGTGGGAAGACTTGTCGCTGATCTGCACCCGGATTTTGTGCTAACTCGAGGTGAACTCTCAGCCCTCATTGGAAAAGAAGCGGCTAATCATGGTATGCCTGAAGAGAGAGTCCAGCACTTTACCGATAATGAAGAGACTCTCGGGGGCTTAAGAGAGGTGTTGGTACCTGGAGCCCTGGTCCTGATAAAGGGTTCGAGGGGTATGATGATGGAAAGGATTGTCGAGGGTTTACTGACTGACACCCTCAGGAATGTGTAATATATGCAGAAAATGCTAACTATGATCCTGATTACAGCCCTGGTAGGCATTATTCTGGCCCCCTTGCAGATTTATTTCCTGCGGCGATTGAAACTGGGTCAGACAATTCGCCCTGATGGGCCTCAGACCCATCTGATTAAAGCGGGTACTCCGACTATGGGAGGCTTTATCATCTGGAGTGCCCTTGTGCTAGCCATGCTCCTGAGTGGCATGACAGGTTCACCGCTTACCCGGCTTCTCCTGGTAGTTTTCGGACATGTTGCTTTAGGGTTTCTCGATGATTATATCAAGTCAGTGCGTAAAGATCCGGAGGGTTTGTCGCCACGGTGGAAACTCCTTGGGCAATTGCTTCTTAGCCTCTATTTCTATCTTGCACTCCTCAGAGATGGAGCTCAGTCCCTATTCATACCCCTGTTCGGAATCGATTTATACTTGGGATTCCTCTATCCAGTTTTTGTCATCCTCTACATGGTTTTCTTCAGCAATGCCGTGAACTTTGCCGATGGCATAGATGGCCTTTGCGGAGGTCTGACCCTGATATCGTCGTTGCTTTGCATGTTTTTTGCTCTGCGGCAGGGAGATATAGAGCTGGCCTCTTTCGCAGCCGCTCTCTGCGGAGGGATTGTTGCCTTTCTCTGTTTCAACCTCCATCCGGCTCGTATCTTTATGGGAGACACCGGCTCTTTGGGTCTTGGGGCAGCCATCGCCGCCATGTCTTTATTGTTAAGGCAGGAGCTGCTTATGCTCCTGGCTGGTTTTCTGTTTATCGTGGAAATGCTGTCGGTAATTCTGCAGGTCTCTTATTTTAAGTACACACGCCGTCGTTATGGTAGCGGTCGCAGAATCTTTCGCATGGCCCCTTTTCATCATCATCTGGAGCAATTGGGCTGGAGTGAATGGCGGGTCGTTATCCTATTTTGGGGTCTGGCCTGCCTCTCGGCCTCTCTGGCTTATCTCATGGCTTAGGAGTGGAAAAATGATTTTCAACGGTAAAAAGGTTTTGGTTCTCGGAGCGGCTCGTAGTGGAGTGTCTGCTGCCAAAGTTCTCAAAGAAGCCGGTGCTCAGGTGACAGTCAACGATACGGCTGAGGCAGACAGGTTAACAGCAGATATTGCCGAACTTGCAACCGAGGGGATTTCTCTGATCTCCGGTAGCCATCCTCTTTCCCTACTGGAGGATGGGTATGACCTAATCGTAAAGAACCCTGGTATTCCTCCTTCCATCCCCTTTCTTCAGGAAGCTCGCAACAAAGGGATAACCATCCTTAGCGAAATTGAACTCGCGTATCAGGTGAGTAGAGGCCGTCTGATCGGAATCACCGCTTCCAATGGGAAGACCACTACGACGACCTGGGTGACAGAGATGCTTAAACGTGATTTTCCCGGAGTCATAATGGCTGGGAATATCGGTATCCCTCTCTCTTGGGAAGCTGCCAACTGTGAGCAGAATACCTGGCTGGTCGTAGAGCTCTCAAGTTTTCAACTCCATGATATCGATGAGTTCCGTTGTGAGATCGCGGCGATTCTAAACATTTCCCCTGCTCATCTCGATTGGCATGGAAGCTTCGAGAGTTACATGGCTGCAAAGGAAAACGCAATCATCAACCAGACTCACCATGACACAGCGGTGCTCAATGCAGACAATGAGATTACGCGAGAAATGGCACAGAGAGCTAAAGGCAGAGTCCTGCAGTTTAGTCGCCTCGATGCTGTAGAAAAGGGAGCTTATATCCGTAATGATGAGATCTGGCTACGCCTGGAGAATCAGGAAACTGCACTTCTGGCTTGCGACGATCTGGGGGTCGCTTATGGGCATAACATCGAGAATGCTATGGCGGCTTCTTTAGTTGCTGTTGCTGCCGGGGCAAGATTAGAGAGCATAAGAGATGCTTTGCGGGGATTCAAGGGGTTGGCTCACCGCTTCCAGGTGGTAGCAGAGCTTAAGGGACGTACCTTTATTAACGACTCCAAAGCAACAAATCCCGGAGCTTCAGAAATTGCTCTTATTCTACCCGGAAAACCAATAGTCCTCATAGCTGGCGGTCTGGAGAGAGGAATCGACTTAGCGGGGTTTGCCAAGCAGATCGCTAGATACTGTCGGGGAGTAGTCCTTATCGGTCAGACCTCGCAGCGTCTGGCCGATGATCTGCGCAGCATCGGGTTTACTAATTATCATATGGCTAAAGATATGGCCGAAGCAGTTCCTCTGTCTTACAGCCAATCACATGAAGGGGATGTTATACTACTCTCCACCGGTTGTGCCAGTTGGGATATGTACAGTAACTATGATGTCCGTGGGGATGATTTCATCGCTCAGGTCCATAAATTAAGTCGATAAGGTGCAGACGAATAAAACTACCTGCACCCAAAGCATGAGTTAATGATACAAAGAACGAGGAGTGACCGTATGAATAGCAAGCCACATCGTCCGGACACGGTTCTTCTCTTTACGACGCTCCTCCTGATGGTAGTCGGTTTAATCATGGTGTTTTCAGCTAGCACTGTCGAAGCAACTCTGATGCATAACGATCCACTGTTCTTTTTCAAGCGTCAAAGCATCTGGGCTGCGATATCCATTGTACTGCTTATTGCTACAATCCAAATGCCCCTCTCCTGGCTCAGCTGGATTGCTCCTCTTGGCTATGCGATCAGTCTGGCTGCCTTGGTTGCAGTTCCCTTCATTGGCGTCAGTTTCGGTAAGGGGGCCCGAAGATGGCTCGATCTTGGTTTCACTACTGTGATGCCTTCGGAGATGATTAAGCCATTCCTTATCATGGTAGCAGCTCAGCTAATCGAACGTACCGCAGAACAGATAAAAAGGTTTAGGTATCTTTGTTTTACCGCATTACCGCTAATACCGGTGGTCTTATTGGTAGCGACTCAACCGGATCTTGGCACTACGCTGGTGATTATCGGCGGTTATGGCATCATGCTCCTGGCAGCAGGGATGAATCTTATCTATGCCAGCGTCGCTCTGGGAGGAGTCGGTGGTTTTGTTTATCTTTTGACCAATTATTTCGGTTATCAGAAAGCACGCCTCGAGGTGTGGCGTAACCCGTGGAGTGACCCTCTCGGTGATGGATGGCAGATTATCCAGTCCCGTTATGCCATTGCCTCCGGAGGCCTGTTGGGCTTGAGCATTGGACACAGTCGCCAGAAGTTTGGCTATCTCCCCGAGCCAATGTCTGACTTCATCTTCGCTGTTATTGCGGAGGAGGCCGGGTTTATCGGAGCCATCCTGGTCATCACATTGTTTATGCTATTTCTCTGGAGAGGTTCACGGATTGCTCTGAATGCACCGAATACCTTTGCTGCTCTGACGGCGACAGGGTTGACCATGATGATTACTTGTCAGGCGCTGATTAACATTGCCGTTGTTACGGCAGCTATTCCTGCAACCGGGATTCCTCTTCCTTTTATCAGTGCAGGAGGTACTTCCCTTCTGTTTACTGTTTGGTCTTCAGGCATTCTTCTCAATATTTCTCGGTATACTTAGGCAGTCTGGCAGGTGATGATATGCGGGTGATTCTAAGCGGAGGTGGATCTGGTGGACATATCTATCCCGCTTTAGCTATCTACAATGAACTTAAATCAAGACATCCGGAGATGCAGTTTTTATATATAGGGACAGCAAACAGCCTGGAAGCCGATATTGTTCCTCGTGAGGGCATACCTTTTCAGGTTATCACCTCCCGTGGCTTCAAGCGGCGCTTCTCTTTCGATACTCTGCGAACAATCGCGGTGGCATCTTCGGGTTTTCTACAGGCTGGGCGGATTATACGCGACTATGCTCCGGATCTGGTAATCGGAACCGGAGGATATGTCTCTGGACCCTCAGTTTTACAGGCGGCTCTGTGTAGAATACCCACCATGATCCACGAACAGAACGCATTGCCTAGTCTGACTAACCGATTATTGGCGCGCTTTGTGAAACATATAGCTCTCAGCTTTCCGGAAGCCAGGGACTTTTTGCCTGGATCCGCCAATATCACAATTACCGGCAATCCGACACGTAGGAGTCTTCTGCAGCAAGATCACCTGAGAGCTATACAGGAGCTAAGACTAGATCCAGACAAATTTACCGTTCTTTTCGTCCAGGGTAGCCTAGGATCGGCAACAGTCAACAAAGTCATCTGCCAGACCTTATCTCGAATACTTTTTCGTGGAGATACTCAGATTCTCTTCGTAACCGGTCACTCTCACTTTGCTATGGTGCAAGGGATTGTTGATGAACAATCCTTAACCGATGCTACCGATCTGCATCTTCATGCATATCTTTACGATGTAGGCCTTGGACTTAGCGTCGCAGATCTTATTGTATCGCGAGCCGGAGGTATGATGGCGGAAATCAACTTGCTTGGTATACCCGCAATTTATATTCCTTCTCCTTTTGTGGCTGACAACCACCAGGAATACAATGCCAGGGCAGTTGAAAATTATGGAGCCGCGGCAGTTATTCGCGAAAAAGAATTAAACCCTGAAACGCTGTACGAACAGATAGCGGCTTTACTGGACCATCCTGAGAGTCTGAAGAGTATGAGCTCTCAAGCACTAAGCCTGGCCAAACCAGGAGCTGCAGCAGCATTGGCAGATATAGCAGAGTCATTGATGGGCCTTAATTTGTAAGACAGTATCACAGGTAAGCAATTAACAGCATCGACAGGAAGGTGAAATGCAACATGATGCTCACGCAGGGGTGCAGAGTACATTTTATAGGTATCGGTGGCATAAGTATGAGTGCTTTGGCCAGCATTCTACTCGACCGTGGTTATGTCATAAGTGGCTCGGATAGTACACCGAATAACCTAACAGAGGCCCTGCAATCCCGAGGAGCTACCATTTACATCGGTCAGTCAGCATCAAATTGCCATGACGCAGATATAGCAGTCTTTTCCAGCGCTATTCGATCTGACAACCCCGAACGAGTTGCCGCAGTGAATCTTGGAATCCCTCTTTGGCATCGGTCAGATCTACTCAGTGTTATCTGCGATACAGGTGCTAGTATAGGTATATCAGGATCCCACGGAAAGACGACTACCAGCTCGATGTTGGCAGCGATCCTCCTCAAAACAGGCATGGACCCAACCTTGATCTTAGGGGGGGAGATGCCACTGATCGGCAGCAATGCACGCAACGGTACAGATTACGTACTCGCCGAAGTTGACGAGAGCGATGGTTCATTTACCAAGTTGGCCCTTAACCATATCATAGTTACTAATGTCGATAACGATCATCTCGATCACTATCAAACTTCAGACAAGTTACTGGATGCATTTAGCATCTTTTGTCGGCAAACCAAAGACCCTGGTAGCATAATATTAGGTGTCGACAGCCCACATAGCCAGGAACTTCTGAGCATGCTACGGCTGATGGGTAGGGAAGTGATTACCTGTTCGCTCACTGGCCCCGGAGATATGAGGGCCGCGAATATTACATATAACAATGGTGGATCGTGCTTTGACCTGCTCTGGAAGGATAGCAACCTTGGCTCAGTTAAACTTAATGTCCCGGGTGACTATAATATCAGAAACGCCTTGTGCAGCGCTGCCCTGGCCTTGTCTCTTGGAATCCGCTTTCCGGAAATCACAGCGGCTCTGAATGAATTTCAGGGAGCGGCAAGGAGATTCGAACATGCCTGTACTAGATGCGATGTTGATGTGTACAATGACTATGCTCATCATCCCACCGAGATCCAAGCCTGCCTGTCCGCCGCGCGGCAATTGCATCCCTGTCGTCTGGTAGTTGTCTTTCAACCCCACCTCTACTCCAGGACTCAGATCTTGTTAAATGAGTTCGCTCAGTCATTTGGTGAGGCCGACCTCTTGATCCTGACCGATATCTATCCGGCAAGAGAGGATCCCATCGAAGGTGTTGACGGCTTACTACTCTTTTCCGCAGTAGGAGAGTATCTACCCACAGAGAAAATGCATTATGTTGCGCAACTCGACCAATTACCTGACTATATCCTCGGTCAGTTAGAGGCAGGAGACCTGATCCTTCTATTAGGAGCAGGAAGCATAAACCGTGTTTCTGCAGAGCTGTGTCAGAAGCTGCAGAAAGAGAGCAGGGAGGTAGGTTCATAATTGCCTGGGATGATCGCCGTTCTAACAGGATGCTCTTCAGAACATGAGATTTCCCTGAAGACAGCTGCGCTAGTCTCCGCAGCACTACAGGAAAACGGTTACGCTGTTACCGAGTTAGAGATAGGACCTATGGTCGCAGGTGAGTTACTGACACTTCGCCCTGATGCCGTCTTTATCGCATCTCACGGTCGTTTCGGCGAAGACGGTACCATTCAGGGTCTCCTGGAGATACTAGGCATACCCTATGTCGGTTCAGCAACACTGGCCAGTGCTCTGGCTTTGCATAAGGGTTTGTCCAAGTCCCTTTTCCGTCAAAACGGACTACCTACGCCACCAGCCTGGCAGTTCTCCTTTGGCGAAAGATGGACAAGTAAACTACAACCGCTATATGATCATCTCCTAACGAGAGGGGCATTAATCGTAAAACCAACTCAACAAGGATCAACCATTGGGCTGAGCATCGTCAGAGAAGGTGAGGAGTTAAGTCCTTCCATAAAAAAAGCTTTCGTATACGATGACAGCATTCTGATAGAACAGAAGATCGAGGGTACTGAGCTTGCGGTGGGGGTCCTCGGCGATGTCGAACCGTATGCTTTACCTTGTATCGAAATCGTATCGAAAAACGAAATCTACGACTATGAAGCTAAATATACCCCTGGTATGTCTGAACACATTATTCCCCCTCGCATCGATCCCCAGATTTCTGAAAAAGCTATGTGTATGGCTTTGCAGGCCCACTTGGCTCTGGGTTGCCGTGACATCTCCCGCAGTGATATCATCGCGGATCATGATGGCTGCTGTTGGTTGCTCGAGGTAAACACACTTCCAGGGATGACTGAAACCAGCCTTGTTCCAGATGCAGCCAAGGCTGCAGGTATCTCTTACTCTCAGTTGATAGACAAGCTGATTACCATGGCTTTAGCCAGGAGGAAGAGGTGAAAGGGTGCGCAAATGGCTGCTGCTTTTTCTTTTCTTTCTGCTTTGTTCCTTGACTGGCTGGTGGATACAGGGTTCACCTTCTTTCCGTGTCTCCTCTTTCGGCATCATTGGAGTACAGAGCCTTAGTAAAGCAGAGATTGTTCAACAGTTGGGAGAGATTGAGGGCAGGCACATTCTCTTGGTAATGCTAAACAGGCCAGCAGATCGACTACTACTTCATCCCAGGGTTAAGGAAGCAAGGGTAGCGTTTCATTATCCCTCACATCTTCAGGTTGAAATTACCGAGAGAACACCAATTGCTCTAATACCTTACTATAACCATTTCCTGGTTGTTGACGAAGAGGGAAGAGTCCTCGATCTGCTGACGAGTATATCATCCCGCACCAGCTCACTACCATTGGTGACCGGCTTGAATCTGCCTTTACTCAGTGTGGGAGAGACGGTTACGGTAACGCCAAACTTTCTAGCGGCAGTCAGGGTCATTTTGCATCTGGATCCTCAGGTCTTACTGCAAACAGTCGAAATAGATGTCAGCTCTGCGCTTCAGGTAATCTTGCGTTCCAGTGATAATATCACCATCGATGTCGGAGAAGGGCATAGCCTCAATGGTATGAGCAGTAATTTACTGCTTCTTCTGGAGTACCTGAGGGGAGAGCAGTCCTTCGAAGGTCAGATCCTGATGGAAGACGGAGTCTTCGTCTATTGCGCACCTCCCAGAGTCGCAGAGGATACGGATGCAAACGAAATGATCGAGGAAGCTTGGCAATCTGAACCGGAGGAAGACTTATCCGAAGAAGAGGATAGCGACCCCGGTGAATGATGATGATGGAGGGAGAGCTATCGTGCCTGAGGGGAAAGTTGTAGCTTGTCTCGATATTGGCAAATCGATGACCCATATAATGGTAGGTCGCTTGGGGGAGAAGGGTTCAGAACCTCAGGTAATAAAAGCCTTCCTAGCACCCAGCTCCGGATACAACAAGGGAACCCTCGTCGATGGTTGGCAGTTAACCGAAGCTATTCGACATGCAGTTAAACGTGCGGAAGACGAACTTGACGAGAGTATTGCAGGTTTTTATCTTGGAGTGGATGCGGAACTGACCAATCTTAGAGAGGTACAGGCGCTAACTCATTTTGCCTCTCCAACGCACATGATCACACAAGACGACACCCTCGCCCTCCTGAAGAAGCTTCATGATACTGAGGAAGTTTCCACATCCCAGTACATCGATATCTTCCCAGTGATCTTCTCTCTGGACAATGATCGTACGACTCGCGAACCTGAGGGCCAGCAAAGTTCATTTTTGAGTGTCAGAGGGTTTATGATGCAGCGTCGTAGCGATTATCTTTTGCAGATCCTGCGTTGTATTAAGTATGCCAGAATAAAAATCGATGGTTTAATTCATGTTGGTCTGGCTGTGGGAGAGGTTTTTCTCAGTGAAGAAGAACGCCTTAGCGAAACAATCATCCTCGATATGGGAGCTGAGAGTTGTAAGTTCTACTGTTTCAGAGCCGGCTTTATGCAAGCGGAGCTTTACCTGCCTTTCGGGGGTCGTACTTTCAGCCAGGATATTGAAACCGTCCTTAAGTGCAAGGCTGTTATTGCCGAGCAACTAAAGTACCTATATGGTTTTTCATTTTCCGCTCCTTACCTTCTGGATGAAACTACTGACCAACAAGGGGATCATTCTGATGAGACCCCTAATTATGAAGGGTTGGTTAAAGATCAAATCGTCCCTGAGATTCTACAAGCGAGACTGGATGACATTCTGAGACTGGCGATGCTTAATCTCAGCTCTGACGGGATCTCCTCGCAGAAATGCATTCTGAAACTTATGGGAGGAGAGGCTTCTGTAAACGGGCTGGAGAACTATCTGCGAGCTTCCTGGGACTCTGAGGTGGACCTAATCCATCCTCCTTTATCCTATGTTGCTCTACCCGCTTTCACTGGAGTTTATGCTATGCTATATTACTTGCAACATATATGATTACAGTTTATCTGCTGTAGACCCCTGAGGCGAAGGAATCCAGCAAGTGGACAGCGAACTAGTGCCCAGTGAAGCCATGTGGTATCAGGTTATCTGCCAGGAGTCAGGAAGTAGACTAAGAAACGACAGAGAAAGGATGCTTATCATGCTTGAAATCCAGACTGAAATGGAGCAATTTGCCAGGATTAAGGTCGTGGGGGTTGGAGGCGGCGGGAGCAACGCCGTCGACCGTATGGTGGCATCGAATCTCAAAGGCGTCGAGTTTATTGCGATCAACACCGACATACAGGTCCTGCAACACTCTCTTGCTGATCATACATTACAAATCGGTATTAAGCTGACTCGCGGTTTGGGAGCAGGAGGAAACCCTGAGATCGGACTCAAGGCTGCCGAAGAGAGTCGAGATGAAATAAGTCGTCTGCTTAAGGGAGCCGATATGGTTTTCGTTACCGCCGGTGAAGGCGGTGGAACTGGCACTGGAGCAGCTGCAGTCGTAGCCGAGGTTGCCAAAGAAATGGGCGCACTGACCATAGCAGTAGTCACGAAACCTTTCATCTTCGAGGGTCGTAAACGTTCCGAAAAAGCTGAGACAGGCATTGCTCAGCTCCGGGAAAAAGTGGATGCCTTGATTACCATCCCTAACGATCGTCTTTCGTCAATGATCGATAAGCAGACATCAATTCTGGATGCTTTTAAGCTGGTTGACGATGTTTTACGACAGGGAGTCCAAGGTATTTCTGATCTGATTACCGTTCCCGGCGTTATCAACCTGGACTTTGCTGATGTCAGATCGATAATGGAAGATGCGGGATCTGCGATTATGGGCATAGGATATGGACAGGGAGAAGGCCGAGCTGTTCAAGCTGCTACTTCTGCAATCGCCAGCCAACTCCTGGAAACACCGATGTCCGGCGCCAGGGGAGTGCTGTTCAATGTAGCTGGGGGAGTGGACCTGACCTTGCATGAGGTCCAGGAAGCTGCCGATATTATTATGAAAGAGGTAGCACCTGACGCGAATATAATCTGGGGCACATCCATTGACGACAAACTGAAGGAACAGATTCGCATAACAGTGGTTGCCACAGGCTTCGACCAGAGATCTCCAAGCCCTCATTTTGATCGTAATCAGGATATCAGGGATCCCCACCTGTTGAACCCTCTTCTGCCCCCTCAGCGTTCAACTACTCCCACACCTGACATCCCTCCCTTTTTGCAACGTAAAAGCTGATTATTGACTGATCAGAATTTGCTCTGGAAGACCTCTCAATCGTTTTTTTAGCGAGGGCGTCTTCCAGGGCATTTTATATCGTGTTCCTCCCTGGATATGCTGATAAGCATTTTTAACCCGAGAGTAATGAGACGCAGGAGAAATATACCCTATGAAGCGAAATATATATCAGATCTCAAAACAAGGAGAGAATAAGTGTGAACAGAGAAGAGGTTAAAGCAAAGGTATGTGCAGCAATCGATGCACATCGCGATGAAATCATGGCTATAGGCGAATCAATCTTCGCCGATCCGGAACTGGGTTACAAGGAGTTTAATGCCGCTGCCAAAGTCAGAGCAGTCTTCGAGGAGTTGGGCCTGGCTTACCGTGATCAGGTTGCTTTAACAGGAGTGGTTGCGCCCCTAAAGGGAAGAGAAAGCACCCTGAGAATCGCCGTAATGGGAGAGCTGGATGCTGTGGTTGCTCCCGGTCATCGATGTGCCCATCCACTTACTGGCGCTGCTCACTCCTGTGGCCACAACGCGCAGATCGCAGCCCTGATCGGAGTCGCCTATGGACTGGTGACCTCAGGAGCCATGGAAGAGCTTAACGGAGATGTGGTTCTCATGGCAGTACCAGCCGAAGAGTATGTGGAAATCGAGTATCGTAATAAACTGCGTAACGAAGGTAAAATTACATTCCTGGGAGGGAAACAGGAGTTCGTCCACTTGGGAGAGATGGATGAAATCGACATGATGATCATGCATCATCTAACTCCGACTACCGATTCTGCTGATGGGTTGGCTGTCAAAGCCCGTGTGGGTGGCGGTTCCAACGGCTTTGTCGGCAAGCTGATCCGCTATCTTGGCAAAGAGGCGCATGCAGGAGGGGCTCCACATATGGGTGTCAATGCTCTAAATGCAGCACTACTTGGTATGATGGCCATACATGCCCAGAGGGAGACCTTTCAGGATAAGGATCACATCCGAGTTCACCCTATCATGACCAAGGGAGGCGATCTGGTCAATGTAATCCCTGCTGATGTTCGCCTGGAAACCTATGTCAGAGGCGCGACCATGGAAGCTATTCTCGATGCCTCGAAGAAGGTTAACCGGGCGCTGGAATCTGGCGCTATGGCAGTTGGTGCTGAGTGTCAGATCATAGAACTGCCTGGTTATCTGCCACTCCTGAATGACCCGGCGATGACCGACGTAATGTATCGTAATCTGGTGGCTTTGTTAGGTGCTGACCATGTGAAGGTGAGCAATGATGCTGGCGGAGGTTCTACGGATGCCGGAGATATTTCCTATCTGATGCCTACCCTGCACCCATATATTGGAGGCGCTGAGGGCATAGGACACAGCGAAAACTATGAGATTACAGACAGGGAACTGGCATATATCGTTTCTGCCAAGGCCTTGGCCATGGCAGTAGTCGATCTTCTCGCCGAGGGTGCAGAACTGGGCTTGCGCATAAAGAACGAATTCAAACCAACTCTGACCAAAGAGGGATATCTGGCTATGTGGGACGAGTTTGTGACAAAGTAAATATATAAGGAGTGACAGTATGCAACGACGCATCATGGGTAAACTTGGACATGAGGTCTCATTACTTGGGTTCGGAGCTATGCGCCTTCCTCTGTTGGATAGCAGCGATAGCAAATCCATCGACTTTACTGAAACCACAAGAATGATTCGCGCGGCTATTGATGGCGGGGTATCCTACATTGATTCGGCTTATGTGTATCATGGTGGTATGTCTGAAGTTGCTTTAGCCAAGGCTCTTACCGATGGCTATCGAGAGAGAGTCTTCCTGGCGACCAAGAGTCCGACCTGGATGCTTAAAACACCTGAAGACTTCGATAGGTATCTCGAAGAGTCCTTACAAAGGTTGGAGACGGACTGCATCGACTTCTATCTGCAGCATTCACTGAGCCGGGATGGTTGGCAACAATTTAAGGAGATGGATTTGTTCCAGCGCGGACAGGCTGCCAAGGCTGCAGGTAAGATCCGCTACTTTGGCTTTTCCTTCCATGATAGTCTTGACGTATTTCAGGAGATCCTGGATGCGTACCCCTGGGATTTCTGCCAGATTCAATATAACTATCTGGATGTAGATTACCAGGCAGGGAAAGCCGGGCTTCAGGCTGCCGCGGCCAGAGGCATTCCGGTCATCGTCATGGAACCGTTGCGCGGCGGTCGTCTGGCTTCCGGAATACCCGATGAGATTGGGGAGATGCTAAGCAGCATGCATCCGGATCGATCACCAGTGGAGTGGGCTATACGATGGCTTGCCGATCAGCCGGGAGCCACTGTCATCCTCTCTGGCATGAGTACCCTGGAACAGGTTGAGCAAAACGTGGCGATCACCAGCAGTGAGGAGCTGACTGTGGGATGTATGAGCAGTGAGGAACAGAGCCTGATAAGTGAGGTTGCTTCCCTTTGGCGTAAACGTATAAAGGTCCCCTGCACCGAGTGTCAGTACTGTTCAGCTTGTCCTCAGGGCATCAATATTCCGGAGTTATTCTCGGGATACAACAGTGCTTCCATGTTCGACACCTGGGATCAAGCCAGGAAACGTTACGCAAGCCTGGTGGGTGAAAAGAAAGATGCCACTGTCTGTATCGCCTGCGGTGCTTGCGAAAGTGTCTGTCCTCAGCATATCCCCATCATCGAGACGCTAAAAACCATTGACAAGGCTTTACATTGAATAACTAACGACAGATCTGAGAGGAAAGAGGGTAGTATCATGCAGCAACGTCAAATGGGTTCTCTGGGAGAACAGGTGTCCCTGCTGGGTTTTGGAGCCATGCGTCTGCCAACCATAAATGGGGAGAACAGCAAGATCGATGCACCTGAAGCCATACGAATGATGCGACATGCTTTCGATAACGGTGTTAATTACGTCGATTCCGCTTGGGGATATCACGGAGGTAATTCGGAACTTATCGTCGCACAGGCTCTAAGAGATGGATATCGTCAGCGCGTACAATTGGCGACTAAGAGTCCGACCTGGCTCCTGGAAACAGCAGAGGATTTTAGCTCCTATCTGGATCGCCAGTTGCAGAAACTCGAAACCGACCATATCGACTATTACCTACAACACGGTTTAGGACGAGATCGCTGGTTAAAGTACAAGGAACTTGGTGTCTTTGCAGCGGCTCAGAGAGCCAAGGATCAAGGAAAGATCAAGCACTATGGTTTCAGTTTCCATGACAAAGCAGAAACTTTTCAGGAGATAATTGCAGAGTACCCCTGGGATTTTTGTCAGATCCAGTATAACTACCTGGATGTGGACAACCAAGCGGGTCGTCAGGGGTTGCAGGCTGCTCACGCCAAGGGGATGGCGGTGGTCGTCATGGAACCCTTAAGGGGTGGACGCCTGGCTGCAGGGCTGCCTTCTCAGATCAGCGAGATGTTGCAAAGAGGGGAACGAGAGCTGCAGGATCAGGTGGTGCAGCGCCATCCTGCGGAGTTTGTCGATGTGCATCGTTTTATTTTTGAACATGGTAACGAGTTTACTCATCCGGTAGAATGGGCTTTTCGATGGTTGGCTGATCAGCCGGAAGTGTCTCTGATCCTATCCGGGATGAGCACCATGGCACAGGTGGAGCATAACCTCGCTATCTGCAGTTTACCAGGCATGGTGACAGGTAACATGAGTCCGGAGGAACGCAACCTCCTCGCTGCTGTAGCCAAAGCCTGGCAGGCCCGCATCAAGGTGAACTGTACCGATTGCAAATATTGCATGCCCTGCCCCCAGGGTGTGGATATTCCAGCCTGCTTCTCCCGCTATAATACGGCAGCCATGTTCGATGCCTGGGAGCAGGGTAAAAAAAGCTATTCCCGCCTTAGCGAAGAGCAGCATGATGCCAGCCATTGCATAGCTTGTGGAGCATGTGAGGCAGCTTGTCCTCAGAAACTGAGCATAATCAACGCACTAAAGGAACTCGATGCAGCTTTGCGTTGATGTCGTTTGGCTCATGATGCCACAGAGAGGGTCGATCTAAGTGCGTTTAGGGTATCATATGCCTACCTCTGGTGGGTATACCAGGCAGTTATCAATTGCCACAGAGATAGGTGCAGAATGCCTGCAGGTCTTTGTCGGGAGCCCTACTACCTGGCGAATGAGTGCTCCCGATGCAGCAGCTCTCGGGAGTTCAGCAGATCTGGTCAGGGACGCAGGTATCTTTCCTCTTGTCGTCCACGGCGCATATCTGATCAATATGGCATCTAAGGACGAAGACAATTTTAGGAAATCCCATGACCTAATTCAGGAGTCACTACATAGAGCCTCCCTGCTGAGGGCACCTTATCTGGTAATTCATGTGGGAAGTCATGGTGGTGCAGGTCTTGAATATGGCTATGAACGTATAAGCGAAATGCTTGAAAGTCTGCGCACGGACTGGCCTGATGATGTTTGTCTGCTCCTGGAGAATACCGCCGGTAGCGGTAACACCATTGGCAGTAGTTTTCAGGAACTTGGAGAGATCAGAAGGCGTGCCGGAGACCCACCATGGATAGGCATTTGCCTGGATACTTGTCATGCCTTTTCAGCAGGATACCCTGTCAACGATAGTAAAGGGTGGCGGGAGACTCTGGATATTTTCGACGCTGTGATAGGTTTATCAGCTCTAAAGATTCTTCATCTTAATGACTCCCTGACACCATTTGCTTCCCGCAAAGACCGACATGCCAACATAGGAGAAGGCAGTATAGGAGTCGGAGGCTTCCGAGCAATGATGACTATGACCGCCTTGGTAGGTTTACCAGGCATTTTGGAGACACCGGACAATGGCGACTATGCGGGGTATAGACGGGACATTTCGTTACTTAAGCAGTTACGTCTGGAATCAGCCTGATGAACAGAGGTGATTTATGCCTTTCGCCATCGATGAAGAACTAAAGCTGCTCCCCGACAAGCCTGGAGTTTACCTGATGAAGAACGCTATCGGACAGGTGATCTATATCGGGAAGGCAGTAAACCTCCGCTCCAGGGTACGATCGTATTTTCAGTCACGACATTTAGATACGAAGACAGTGCTTCTGGTGCAAAACATTGCTTCTTTCGAGACGATCGTCGTCGCCAGTGAACTGGAAGCGTTGATTCTCGAGAGTAACATGATTAAACAGCACCAACCCCATTACAATATCTTACTCCGTGATGATCATCATTATCCCTTCCTGCGTCTATCCATCCAGGACCCCTTCCCTCGTCTGACGGTGGTGCATCGCATGGATAAAGACGGTGCTCGTTACTTCGGTCCTTTTCCCGGGCGAACTGTCTATCCAACCCTGGAAGCTCTCAAGAAGGTCTTCCCTTTGAGAACCTGCAATAGATCCCTGCCAGCTCAGACACCACAGCGTGCCTGTCTGGATCACCATATCAAGAGATGCAGTGGTCCCTGTATCGGAGCCATCAGTGAAGCAGACTACCGGCTGATGCTAAAACCTTTAACACTCTTCCTAGAAGGCAAACGAGATGAGTTATCCAGCCTTCTACAGGAGGATATGGAAACAGCAGCTTCCGACATGAACTTCGAGCGTGCTGCGACCATACGTGACCAGTTGCGAGCAATTCAACGCCTCCAGGAAACTCAACGTGTCGAAGGAAACCTGGAGGAGGATATGGATATCATTGCCATGGCACGTAAAGATAATGAAGCTCAGGTAGTAGTTGTCTTCCATCGAGAGGGTAAAGTAATCGGAAGATCCAATTTCGCCATGACTGGCATAGTCGACCAGGATCGCAGTGATATATTGACCTCTTTCGTGAAGCAGTATTATCTGGGAGCCGAAAGTATCCCTCCACAGATAATTCTTCAGGATGAACTGCTATCTGATGAGCATGAAGTCATTCGCAGGTGGATCGCCGAGAAACGCGGCGGGAAGGTTACCATCCGTGTTCCTCAGAGAGGCGAAAGAGTAGAACTGGTGGAGTTGGCGGCAAAAAACGCGCTGCAGGTTCTTAGCCGTGATCAGATCAGACGCAACAATGACAGACAGGAAGCAGCTCAGGCGTTGGAAGAGCTGGCAGAACACCTTAAATTGCCGCAGGCTCCCTGGCGTATCGAAGCCTATGATATATCCAACACTCAGGGGAACTACTCAGTGGCTTCCATGGTAGTCTTTGAACAGGGTATCCCGGCTCGTAAAGAGTATCGTCGATTTCGCATCAAGCTGGTGGAGGGGCCCAATGATTATGCGTCGATGCAAGAGGTTCTTTCGAGAAGATTCAGGCGAGCTACAGACGAAAAAGTTGCTCTCTCCGAAGGACGGTTACTACAAAGTCAGATAAAATTCGCCAATCTCCCTGACCTGGTTCTGATCGATGGTGGAAAAGGACAGCTGCAGGCCGCGCGAGAGAGCATGAAGGAAACTGGTTACCTGGAGATAACTACAATAGGCCTGGCTAAGCAACATGAATTAATCTATCTTGAAGGGCATCGCATGCCTCTGAACTTAAGTCATCGCAGTAAAGCTCTGCACTTACTGCAAAGGATACGCGACGAAGCTCATCGCTACGCAGTAAGCTACCATCGTGACTTACGGGATGACTCGGCATTAAACTCTGCACTGGAGCAGATACCAGGGATTGGTAAAACCCGAGTTCGACTTCTGTTGAAAACATACGGAGGATTGGATAAACTCGCTCTAGCCAGTGTGGAGGAATTATCGGATCTCAAGGGTATGAGCGTGAAGTCTGCTGAAGCCGTGCATGCTTTCCTGCGCCTGAAATACGGTGAAGGTGTCGGAGAGAGATACAGAGAACATGCAAAAGAGGATCTCCTGATCGCGGATAAGGAAAAGCTTCCATCATCACCTTGACTCCAGGCAGATCCGTCAAAGGATGGTATAGCTATGAGTAATAACAGCCCGGTATCTCTGCGCCAGCTGACTAACAGTGGGGGAGTGACTCTGCTACCAAACCTGCTTCTGGATGCTTATCATTACTACGAGCTAAGTGGCGATGAGTTGATTCTCCTTATCCACCTCATTCGCTGTCAGGACTCTGCCAGTGGAAGTGATTTGCCTCTCAGTGACTATCTAATGGAAAAAATGCGTCGCAGTCGTGGCGAGATTACCATGTTACTGCAAAGTTTACAGGTCAAGGGTTTTTTACATTTGGCGAAGGACGCTGGACAGATGAAACCTCAGGATACCCCTCTACACTTTCTTTACAGTAGCCTCATCAGCTGGACAGAAATACCTGAGGATAAGAGGGAAGTTCAGGAAAAGGATCCCTTCCTCGAGTTGGTTCAGCTTTTCGAAAAATACTTCCGGTATATGAACGAGTTTGAGTACCAACGTATGCGGGAATGGCTGACCGAGGATCAATGGGACCCGGAAGTAATCCGTGAAGCTTTACGCATTGCGGCGCTTAATAAGATTTTGAACTTCAAATATATCGATCGCATTCTCCTCAACTGGCAAATACAGGGAGTTCACACTCTGGCTGATGTCGAAGCCGCTAATAATGATCATCAGTCTCGCAGACAGCAAGCCAGAGGTGATGAGACAGCAGTTAACCAGACACAGCCAGTGTCAAAGAGTCGCAGGCGCGGCGTACCACTGTTTAGGGTCGGTAGTATTAACCAGACCGAGGAAACCAGTGTAGAAAGGAAGAAGAGGTTTGATCGACTCATTGAGTGAAGCTGCGTTGATCAAAGCACAGACTGAAAGAGATAAGCGTATTGCAACACTAAGAGAACAGCATCCTGAGCTTCTGGGTGTCGAAACTGCCTTGCTTCAGGAGTTGAGCCTTCTCCCACGGGCTCTGACCAGGGATTCTGAAGGTAACTCTTCATATCCTGAAAACACTCTTGAACAGGGGCTTTCACGGCTGGGAAGACTGCGTAAACAACGAATGGAGCTGTTAGAATCCCTGGGTTTGCCCGATGATTATGCCGCTCCTGTTTACCGTTGCCCTGTCTGCCACGATCGGATGGTAATCCGCAGGGGAGACTCATGGGTTGCCTGCGAGTGTTTTCATGAACAACGAGCAGCACTTGGCAGGGAAAGAGCTGGGATAAGCCAGAGGATGAAAGAGCAGACCTTCGCCACATTTTCTCTAGACTTCTACTCTGATGAATGCCTCAGAGGGGAACAAGAGAGCAAATACAGTCGTGCACTAAAGGTCGTTGATGCATGTCAGCAGCTGGTTCTGGACCTGGTCGACGCTAAAGTGGAGTACGGTCTCTACATCTTTGGTAATCCCGGGGTGGGGAAGACCCATTTGGTGGCAGCTATGGCCAATAGTCTGATTGCTGAAGGTATAGATGTCCGTTATACTGTCTCTTCCACTCTCCTGGTAAATATTCGCGCAACTTACGATAAGGATAACAGCGAAGCCACAGGGAATGAAGGTTACATTCTCACGGACCTGGCTACGGTTCCTCTTCTGTTTCTGGATGATCTGGGTGTGGAGCGCTTCACTTCCTGGGAGGTGGAGAAACTCTATGGATTGATTAATCAGAGATATTTAGCGAAGCTACCGACTGTGTTCACCTCGAATCTGCCCTTGGATAATCTTGAAGAAGAGATGGGGCCAGGAGGCACAGCGACAAGAATAGTCTCGAGAATTGCTGAGAGTTGTCGAGTGTTTCTCCTCGACGGAGAGGATCTTCGTTTTCATCGAAGATGAAGATGCCAGGCTTTCGGCTGTTCCCTTACTCTCAGCTTTTGCATGTAGAAGCTCCTCTTTTTAAGCCTGGGCTTAAAAAGAGGAGTTTCTTTACATTATCCAGACCAATGTGGCACATCTCCAGATAAGGCCATCATCACTATCATTTATCCACACCCTTTTAAAACATAATATATACGATAATATTTTCTAACTTAACTATTGACATATGGACACCATGATGATATAATCCCTTCAGAAGACGAGGAGGGATATAGATGCAGGAAGAGAGACTGGTTGTGATAGAACTGGTTGAGTGTAACTCTATCGCAGCAGCAGACGGACGTAAGATACTGGAGCTTCTCAGTGAGGAGAACAATGCTCTGACAGATCCGCAGTTGAAGAAGCTCAGGATGCATACTCTGCAATGGTTAAGCAGCAGAGAGATTACCTCGGCACAGACTTTGGCACTGATTTCAATTTTTCACAAAGTGGTTGGAATTATGCCGGGAGGTGAACTGAGCGTTAAAGCACTCGCAGAGATCTCTGTGTTAATGCAGATGAAGGATGCCAGATCTATCGAATCAAGAGTTCTGGTTATACTGGCTGAAAAAATCCTTCATCAGAATCAACAGGATCCAACAGGAGTAAAACATGCCGAGCGAATCGGGATTCTAAACATGGCTCAGACTTTGAAGATCACATGCACAACTGCAATGGAACTACTTGATGCCTTGATGAACCCACAGGACATGCCAGCAGATCAGATAACTGTTAAAGAGCGGGGTCGCTCCACGTCCCGGGCTGTTGAGTCGGATAGTCAAATCAGGCATCGTATAACTCAGGAAATGCATCGTTTCAGACCCGAAGCTCTACTAAGGAAAGACAGAGAGAATACCAGCTCTTTTCTTCAACAGGGAGACCTTCGTCAGAGCATACGCAGTGAAGTCGATCATGCGTTGCAAACAGGCCGCATATCCCAAGCGAGGAACTCGACTACAGTACCTCTGCAAAGATCAGAGGCCACCAAACCGCCAAACCTGGATCAATCAAGATTAAGCATTCTAGCTGACCAACTCCACGACGCTCTCCGACAACTGGAGATACGTTGTCAGGCTTTGGAGCAGGAATGGGCTTCAATAAACCGCACCCCATTAAAGGGTTCCACTGATGCTGTGCTGCATCGGATCAGATCTCAGCTGGCTACTGCTCGTACACAAATGGCTGCCGTTATTGAAAGTAGATCGTTGCTGGAACAGCATCTTACTATGGAACGCCCTGATGAAGCCCGCTACTTCAACGAGCTGATTAGCTATGCTGTGAGTTCTTTAAACAAGAGTGATCAACAACTGCGAAACCTCGAGTTGGGCGTAATTGAATTAGAATCGATCCAAAAACCAGAGATCATATAACCAGGTCTCAGACATATCACTGCAATGCGATCCAGTGATGAAAGATACATGCGAAACGAGGAGGATTATTATGTCAGAAAAAAATGAAAAGCTGCTGATCCTGGAGATGCTCAAGGAAGGCAAGATTAGTGTAGAGGAAGCACAGCGTCTGCTCGAGGCAGTAAGCGCTCCCTCTCCGGTTCGCCCAGCGGCCGCATTAACTCCGGACAAAGATGATATTGATGATGCAGAAGCCGATAATGATCAGACCCTGTTCGGTGATACTACCTTTAGTAATGAGCGAGAATTTAAAGACGCCTTGAGGCAGACCGCTAAGGAAGCTTCTCGCGTAGCCAGAGAAGCAGCCAGGCAAGTTCGTCACGAAATGCGGGAAGCAGAGAAGCAGCTGCGAGAAGAGTTGAGAGAGGCAGCTCGTTCGGCCAAGGTCGAAGCCAGAGAAGCACAGCAAGAGGCTCGAGAGGCTCAACGAGAAGCCAAGAGAGAAGGAGAACGTTTACGTGCTGAAGCGGACAGGCTCTCCGCCAAACTGAGAGCCGCTGCAGCTGAGACTGCTGAAGAAGCTACTCGTGAAGGTGGTTACCTCGATGGATTGTTCTCTTTCTTCGAGCGCAGTCCAGGGTTCGATATATTTGGTAGTAGCTTCCGTACCGAGATGGTCCAGGAAGGCAACTTTTCCTCAGAGTACAAGGTGGATATGCCACGGGATACCTATCTTCCCGCTCCCAGGCAGATACGAATCAATGTGCATACAGCCAACGGGCGTATTATCATCAGAGGCTGGAACGAAGATTATTTTCGCATGACAATTAATGCAACTGTCAAGGCTAGTAGCGCTGATGAGGCCAAAGGAAAACTCGATAATATGCTTATCTGTTCCCAGTCCCCTGAAATGCTGTTTGTAGACGGTCGTGCCTTCGTTGGTAACCACAATGGCATTTCGGTGGAGATTTGGCTACCGCGTTGTTATCAGTATGAGATGGATCTCAAGGGATCCAACGGGAGGGTTTTACTTGAAGACCTGTATGCTCAGGGATTAGAAGTCAGCACCTCCAACGGTCGCTTAGAGCTAAGTGATATCGTAGCTAAAGTAGCAAGGCTAAACAGCTCCAATGGCAGCATAATCTGCGATACGGACATTGAACTGTTAGCTGCCCATAGCTCCAATGGCAGCGTACGGGTTACAACCAGCAGACAGGAGACCAACTCCTTTGATATTACGACATCTAATGGCAATATTAGTGTCGGAGTGCGAGATTGCAGCAGCCTGGCTCATGATTTCGATCTCAAGACCTCAGGGAAGATTCATGTCGACCTTCCTGGTGCCATTGGTGGACTAAAAGTCGACAAAACAACCAGAATGCAAAGCACTACCAACGGATTCGAAGGATATGGGAAGAGAGTGCGAATTTCAGCCAGGACAAGTAATGGTTCTATTCGCATTACCGAAACCAAAGATGAGTAATCCTGAGATCAATGCAGCGGGAGGATGATGAAAATGTCTTCTGTCTTAGTAAGTATTCTGATTATGATGGCTCTACCATACATCCTGCCAGGGATAACCGTGATTAGCCTTGGATCTGCAGTTGCAGCAGCGATTATTCTAGGTATCGCTAACGCGGTGGTGCGCCCGATACTCCAGTTCCTATCCATACCGTTGACTTTACTAACCTTCGGCCTTTTTTACTTCGTAGTGAATGGTGCAATGGTTATGCTGACCTCTGGCTTGGTCCCGGGATTCTACGTGAACGGTTGGTGGACAGCAATCATCGCGGCTGCTATTATTTCAGCTGCAAACAGCTTTTTTCTGAAAAAGCAAAGATATACTTTTTAAAGACAAGTAGCACCAGGACCCCTCCGGCTGCATTGTAGAGATGGAGGGGTCTGTTTTGATGAATTAGCAGAAGATGCAGATATAAGCACGAAGTGGCAGAAATAATCTGCCACTTCGTGCGATTTTATAATAGATATTAAAGGTTCATAAATAAAGAGTCTGTTTGGCAGGGGTGGAGAGATTCGAACTCCCGTACCTGGTTTTGGAGACCAGAGTCCTGCCGCTGGACGACACCCCTGTATAGATCAATGGTCGGGGCGAGAGGATTTGAACCTCCGGCCTTTTGGTCCCGAACCAAACGCGCTACCAAACTGCGCTACGCCCCGCTGGTACGGCGAAAAGGATTATATCACAGCTATAAGGGTATTGCAAGATACCATTTTTGCTTGACTGATACCATCAAATATCGTAAATGGGTCTGGTGAGCGTAGGTAAATAGTGGTATACTGCCCATATGCTGCTCCAGGAATATGATGCAGCAGTTCAGGAAGAGATAGGAGGAAACCATTTGTCGAAGGTTAATTGGAAATTATTAAAAGATATCTTTATATCCACCGCCAAGATAGGAACTGTCGCATTCGGAGGTGGATATGGCATGATCCCTCTGATGGAGGAGGAGTTTGTCTCCCGACGAGGCTGGGTGGATTCAAGGGATATTTTGGATATTTTCGCTATAGCTCAGTCGGTACCCGGTGTAATCGCTCTCAACACCAGCACATTCATCGGTTACCGTCTGGCGGGTCTGCCAGGAGCAATCCTAGCTTGTGTTGGAGTCTCGACCCCTCAGTTTTTTATTATATCTTCGTTATCTATACTCTACCTGCAGTTTCAGGACAATCCCCAGGTGAATGCGGCCTTCACGGGGATCAGCGCTTGTGTAGTAGCCCTAATTTTAACTGCAGTGCTTAAAATGGGGGAGTCTGCTGTCAAGGATGCCTTTGGCTGGGTAGTCGCTGTCTTAGGCTTTACTGCCATTGTCTTTGCGGGTATAAGCGCCGTATGGTGCATATTGGTTGCCGGACTGATTGGCTGGTCCTGGTCGATGGTAAAAACGGTGCAAAGGAGGCAGGAATAAATGCAGGTGTATCTGGATCTTTTCCTAAGCTTTTTCACCATCGGAGCGGTATCGGTTGGTGGAGGATATGCCATGACTCAACAGATACTCGATGCTTGTCTCACTTATGGTTGGACAGATCTAGCCAGCTTCAACGCAGGTGTAGCTTTAGCCAACATGTCTCCTGGTCCATTCGGAGTCAACATGGCGACCTTTCTGGGCATGAAGGCAGCAGGACCCAGCGGTGCTTTAGTGGCAACTTTCGGCATGATCTGTCCCTCTGTAATTATCGTGACTGCCATCGCCAGATTCTTCTATGGCTTCCAGGATAATCGCCATGTTCAGGGTGTTCTCGCTGGTATCCGACCAGTAGTTATTGGCTTGATTGCCTCTGCTGTCTATACACTGGGAAAGGCTCCAATGACCACGACGGCGGCTACACGTATCGGGGTACCAGGCAACTTCGTTGCCATCGCTATCGCACTAGTCATGGTAGTAGCTATTCGCAAATATAAAATCAATCCAATTTTATGCATCCTGGCCAGCGCAGTATCAGGTTTGATTCTCTATATATGAAATACAATCGATTTTCCGGATTAACTCCCGTAACTCGGTAGCGCTGAACCGATACTGTTCCCGGCAAAAATTACAAGTAACTTCCGCACCTTCTTGCTCAGCTAGCAAGGAGTTAAGTTCTGAGCTACCAAGACTTCCCAGAGTCCAGATTGTGCGTTCTCTGCTGCAGCGACAGGTAAAATGTGCTTCCCGTCTTTCTAATACAGTTACATCCCATTCTCCGACAAGAATCTGAAGTATTTCAGCAGGATTATATGGTTTCATGAGTAATTCGGTAACTCCAGGCAGGTTTTGCAAGCGATGTTCCAGGTAGGGAATACTCTCTTCATCACTACCTGGCATCAGTTGTATGAGATAGCCTCCGGCAGCAGCTACAGTATAATCGGTATTGACCAGAACTCCCAAGGATACTGCCGTAGGGATTTGCTCCGATTCCTGAAAGTAGAGGCAGAAATCCTCGGCGATCTCTCCCGAAAGCAGGGGAGCTTGTCCGATGAAGGGTTCTCCCAAACCGAGATCTTTCGATACATAAAGCATCCCTTTGCCTACCGCGGATGCCACATCGAGCTTTCCCAGCTTGTTTACAGGCAGGAAGAGGTCCGGTTTTTCGACGTACCCACGTACATGCCCACAATGATCTACATCGGCCACAATGGCTCCCAGGGGGCCATCTCCCAGGAGCCTCAGAGTTAACCGCTGCTCATCGTTGAGAGATGCGCTCATCAGGGCTGCCATGGTTAGGGTGCGACCCAAAGCTGCTGTAGCTACCGGCCAAGAGTCGTGGCGTCGCTGAGCTTCATCTACGATATTGCGAGAATCTATTGCTAAGAGTCGAATCGTATTATTCCTGGTAGTAGCGATTACCATTTCTCCCATAAACCTGCTAACCTCCTTGTACGCTGATCTGCTCTACGTGGGAGGATTCCCTCTTCATTACGGGGAATCCTCTATATTACCTGATCTACTGATTTAACCTATTCTTTATAAATAGGTTAGACATTTAAACACAAGGGAACAAGGAGGAAACTGATGCCAGTCGATTGTACTATACGCCTGAGTGCATCCGATATCCCCGATAAGACTCCAGACCTGGACCCCTCTTTCCGGCGTGCACCCCGCCGTAGTTCCAGGTTATCGAAGAGTGATATTCGTTTAGCGCTGAAGAATGCTTTACGGTATATTCCAGAGGAGTTCCACCAGGAACTGGCTCCGGAGTTCCTGACTGAACTACTGAACACCGGGCGGATATATGGCTATCGCTTCCGCCCACAAGGCCGACTGTACGGAAAGCCAATCTGGGAGTACCCGGGAAGATGCATCGAGGGAAAGGCTTTTCAGGTCATGATAGACAACAATCTGGATTTCGCTACGGCTCTTTACCCTTATGAGTTGGTCACTTACGGTGAAACCGGACAAGTATGTCAGAACTGGATGCAGTATCGTTTACTTAAGAAATACCTTGCCGAACTGACTTCGGAGACGACTTTAGTCGTGGAGTCAGGGCACCCACTTGGACTATTTACTTCACACAGCATGGCTCCCAGAGTAATTATAACTAACGGTCTCCTGGTCGGTCTTGCTGATGATTTAGAGAGTTTTAAAAGGCTGGCAGCTCTGGGAGTGACCAACTATGGCCAGATGACCGCTGGTGGCTGGATGTATATCGGGCCTCAGGGGATCGTCCACGGAACCTATAATACAGTGCTCAACGCCTCACGACGCTTAGTGCCTGGCGCAGAAGACATGTCGGGACTCCTCTTCGTGTCCTCTGGTTTGGGGGGAATGTCCGGTGCTCAGGGCAAAGCAGGTAAGATTGCTGGTGGAGTAGCACTGGTCGCTGAAGTGGATCCCAGCAGGGTCAGGACCAGACATGAACAAGGCTGGGTCGACGAAATTACCCTCAACCCGGCGGATGCGTTTGATCTGGCTGCTAAGTATCAGAAAACCAGAGAAGCCACAGCTATTGCTTATCAGGGTAATATCGTTGATCTTTTAGAATATGCTTTAGATCATGACTGTAAAATCGATCTCCTCTCAGATCAAACTTCCTGTCATGAAGTGTATGAAGGCGGTTACTGTCCGGCAGGTATGAGTTTCGAGGAACGCACAAAAATGCTGACCGAAGATCCTCAGGGTTTTAGTCGTTTGGTCGATGCTGGTCTCCGGCGCCACTTTGAGGCTATTGAAGCTCTTTCGGCTAAAGGAACATATTTCTTTGATTACGGTAACAGTTTTCTCAAAGCAGTTTTCGATTCGGGTGTAACAGAGATAGCTAAGAATGGAGAAAACACCCTGGATGGTTTCATCTGGCCTTCTTATGTGGAAGATATTTTAGGTCCGGAACTCTTCGATTTCGGTTATGGTCCTTTCCGCTGGGTATGTCTTTCGGGTAATGCCGAAGATTTAGCGCGAACAGATAAAGCGGCATTGTCGCTTATCGATCCCGAACGGCGCTATCAGGATCGGGATAATTGGGTCTGGATTCGTGATGCGCAGAAGAATGACCTGGTGGTCGGTACGCAAGCCAGAATTCTCTACCAAGATGCAGCAGGAAGAACGGCTATCGCTCTAAAGTTTAATGAGATGGTTCGCCTGGGAGAGATAGGGCCAGTCATGCTTGGACGCGACCATCATGATACAGGAGGTACTGACTCTCCTTTTCGAGAGACCTCGAACATCAAGGATGGTTCAAATCTGACCGCGGATATGGCTATCCAATGCTTTGCCGGCAATGCAGCCCGAGGAATGTCTCTGGTAGCCCTGCATAATGGCGGTGGTGTTGGAGTAGGCAAAGCCATTAACGGTGGTTTCGGCATGGTTCTCGATGGCTCTGAGCGTGTAGATAGTATTTTAAGTATGGCTATGCCCTGGGATGTTATGGGCGGAGTTGCCAGACGAGCTTGGGCAGGCAATGAGAACGCTTTGCAAACGGCAGAACTCTGGAATCAGCAGCATCATGACGATCCTGCCAGTCGCATTACCGTACCCTATCTGGCCTGTAATGATCTCCTCGATACGGTTATCCAACAGCAACAAGAAGAGATCAACAAGATGCTAAGCCGCTTAAACAAGGTATGAGGAGGGTTTAATATGTCTCTCGCCGTCGGGCTTAAGGATGTTCAGGAAGCCAGAGCAAGAATAGCTAAGGTTGTCTTCATGACGCCTCTTTTGCATCGTCCTCTGTTAGGGGATTCTCTGCATCTGCCTCTCTACTTTAAGTGCGAAAACTTTCAACAGACAGGAGCATTTAAAATCAGAGGGTCGTATAATAAAATGCTTCAGCTCACTGAGGAGGAATGCGCGCGAGGAGTAGTTACCGCATCATCAGGCAACAGTGGCTGTGCCACCGCCTATGCCGGGAAAATGTTAGGCATCAATACTGTGGTGGTTACTTCCTCAAACCCTGCTCCTTCTAAAGTTGCTGCTTGCAAATCCTACGGTGCTGAAATCCACTTTGTGGGTAATTCTTCGTCAGAACGCATTCAACGAGCTATGGAGATCGCACAGGAACGCAATATGGTGATGGTCCATGCTTATGACGATGCTGCAGTCATCGCTGGACAGGGAACGATCGGATTAG
>WRDA01000003.1 GCA_009783675.1 Symbiobacteriaceae bacterium
AGTGTGGTTGCTGCAATTCCGAATCCTGCACCAGGCATGTATGAGATGCTCTCTGCCTGTAATCCAAGGTTATGTGCTGCCAAGGAAACCGTACCAAATGTGACGATTAAGCCCATCATTACCATTGTGGCCATCTGCCAGAAAACGGACTCTGCGGAAGCTGGGATGCCTACTCGCAAAACGCGCATAGCTTCACTGAGAGAAGGAGAGGTAAAGTCTTTGGGTCGCAGGCTGATGCTCCACGAGCTGGAGATGTATATCAGCGCAAGCAAGGCGCCTATGCCCTGACTGATTACAGAAGACACCGCCGCGCCATTGACACCAAGCATCGGGAATCCTAAACGACCATAGATCAGCACATAGCCCACGGCAGCATTGACCACGTTTACAATAAACGAGATCATCATGGGAGTGCGTGTATCACCCATTCCTCTGGCCACACCATTTATGACCTGAATTATAGCTACAAGCGGGAGAGTGAAGAGAGCAATCGACAGGTAACTGAGGGACATCGCCAACAGTTCACCTTCAGCGTTTAAAGCACGTAGAATCGGTTCTGCCAGAGGAAAAGCCAAAGCAACCATGATAGCAATCAGGAGAAGAGATACGATAATTGCCTGAACGGCAGTATGGCGAGCTCCTTCCTTGTCCTTAGCGCCAACAGCGCGCGCAACTAATACGGTCGTAGCGGTAGCAATACCCATAAACAACGCCCAGGCAAACTGAGTAATTCGCATGCTCAGCGACACTGCGCTGGTCGCCAGATCTCCCAGACGTCCTACTAAACCCGTAGAGACGAAAGTAACTGTCAGTTGCAAAATCATCTCTGTCGTCACAGGCCATACAATCGCAAATATACGTTTTCGCAATTCCTTCAGACTAATATCTTCTGGCTGAGACATTACCTCATCTAAATTGTGCTCATCCAACTAATGGCCTCCACTCTTTTAGCTGCGTAGAATCTCGAGAACCTGATACTTGGAAATTCCAGCGGGAATAGCAACATCCACGACATCCCCTGCCCTTTTTCCGAGCAACGCTTTCCCCAAAGGAGATTCATTAGAGATACGTTTTTTGAGAGGATTGGCCTCCATCGAACCTACGATCGTATAAGAAAACTCCTGGTTCTTGTCTAGTAGCATTACCCTCACCTGCATACCTAAGGCGATTTCATCACTGGGGATATCGTCCTCACGAATGATGGTCGCTTTACGCAGCATTCTTTCGAGTTCGGTGATGCGTTGCTCGATGAATGCCTGCTCGTTCTTGGCACTGTCATACTCCGAGTTCTCACTGATATCTCCATATTCAATAGCCTGTTTAATTCTTTCGGCAATCTCCTGGCGCCGAACACGCTTCAACTCATCCAGCTCACGTTCGTAATTTCGTAACCCTTCAGCAGTCAGGAGTACTTCATTCTCACTCATTGGCTAGCTCACACTCCATATGTATCATTCTTCAAGGCGAAGTGGTTTATCTGCGTCTCTCATTCTAACGTTCACTAAAGAAGCTGTCAACTGTAAAAAGGGCAAAATCACGGCAAACCGCAAAGTCAGTTACTGTTGCTTCACAGGTTAAGCTGTGATCAGTAGACAAAGTCCTTGCACCATTTAAACGCATGGGTTATAATGGTTCTAGCACGTAACACGGGAGTGGATAGGTTCTGGTGTGCCTACCGGTCTTCAAAATCGAGTTCGGGGCCTGAGAAGTTCCGAGGTGGGTTCGATTCCCACACGCTCCCGCCATTTTTCGCAAAGCGCAAGTTATCTTGCGTTTTTTATTAATAAGGAGGTGTTCATCTTAAATATCGCAGGAATCTCATTGCCTAACAGAGTGATTCTGGCACCAATGGCCGGTGTTACTGATTTGGTTACCAGACGCTTCGCCAAGGAGATGGGCGTTGCTCTTACTATAACAGAAATGGTCAATGATATGGGACTCATTCATGCTCATCATCAGACTCTCTCCCTGGCGAGACTCGACGAGTCTGGACTGAGATCTTTGCAGTTATTCGGATCGAGGCCGGAAACCATGGCTCAGGCCGCCACAATCGCTAGTGATCTTGCTCCGGACCTCATCGATATCAATATGGGTTGTCCCACGCGAAAGATCGTATCCGGAGGAGGTGGAGCAGCTCTGATGCTCAATACAGAGAGAGCTGTAGCCATCGTCAGAGCGGTGACCTCCAAGGTCAGAATCCCGGTAACAGTCAAGTTTCGCAGTGGATGGGACAACTCCTGTCTGAATGCGCCGGATTTCGCCGAAGCATTAGAAGGCGCCGGTGCAGCCGCTTTGACCATTCATGCACGGACACGTGAGCAATTCTACGGAGGCAAAGCAGACTGGACAATGATCAGACTGGTCAAGGAAAGAGTTCGCATTCCGGTCATCGGCAATGGAGATATCTGGACTGCAGAAGATGCTGTTAACATGCTGCGGGTCAGCGGATGTGATGCAGTCATGATCGGTCGCGGAGCCATGGGAAACCCCTGGTTGCTGCAAAGAGTGATCCAGCTTCTAGAGCATGGTGTTCTGCCAGAACTTCCAACACCCGATGACAGAATCCTGCAGGCTGTCCGTCATCTGCAGGCAGCAGTAGCTCTAAAAGGTGAGTATATCGCCGTGCGTGAAATGCGCAAGCATTGTGCCTGGTATCTGAAAACTCTTCCCAGAGCATCTCAGGTCAGAGTGAAAATGAACAATACTTCCTCTGCCAGGGAGATGATTATTATCCTGGAGACATATGCTCAAAGCTTATCATGTACGTCATGCAATGAGTAAACACGGTAATACGCCACAGCCAGGATCATAGCCAGTAAAAATGCTATGGCACTACATACAAAAGGGTATTTCGGGCTTAGCATGTAGAGAGCTCCCGATGCTGTCGCACCGATAATTCCTCCGAAACTACGCATTGCATTATAGAATCCCATCATCAGATTACTATCACCAGGTCCCTGATGGTCAGCGACGATATACTGCAGGAGGGGAATTCCGATAGCTGCGAAGGCATAAAAAAGTACGTTTATGATCAGGAAGGGGGTAATTGCTTCCAGGAAAATGATAATAAGCATCGTAAAGCTGCAGACTCCCAGCAGAAGGATGTTGGATCGGCGAACATCGGTGCGATGCAGCAGATATACGCAAACTGTACTGTTGGCTATGAGAGTAATAATACCCATCGCAGCCTTCAATGCACCATTATACGCTGAAGAGAAGTTAAACTGATCCTTAAGGTAGTAGTTGAAACTCTGATCGAATGCTACCTGCCCCAAAGAGTGAAGAGTGCAAACTGCAAAAACCAGTGCCAGGGACAAAGACATGAACTTTCTGCTGTCTGTAAATGCTTTGAAAGGATTGATCTCCTTTATCAGCTGGCTGGTTTGCAGTTTTCCAGAAACCTCTTTGACATCGTTTTCACAGACTACCAGGAAGAGTAGACCACAGACCACCAGGGTGCTAATCTGAGCAACAAAAGCATATTTGACGACTACTGCACCTAAAAGACCCCCAATGAAGTATCCGAAAGCACCCCCTACAGACTGGATGGTGGCAAAGGCTGCCAGGCGTACCCCACGGCTGCCTTCATCGGGAGCGGTATTGAGAATATAGTTTAACGATGCCACGAAACATCCTCCGGCGAAAACGCCGGCTATGCTGCGAGCCAGTAAAATATGTGCTTCAGTTGTCGCTAAAGCAAAGACTACCTGGCCTGCTGCGTACCCCCAGCAAGAGATCAGGAGAGAGATGCGGCAGGAGATGATGCCGTTCAATTTCCCCCAAAAGGGTGAGAGCAGGAAGTTAAAGGTCATCATGGCTGCCAGAGCATACCCGAACAGATAATCAGCAAATCCGAGTTCCTTAAAGAAGGTTGGAGTCACCGGATGCACAAAGTTAGCAGCCAGAGAAAAGAGAATGTTCACCACAAAAAAAAGAGAGATACTCCTCAATCGCCTCACCAGAAACCTCCAGACCATCAGAAGGGTTGCTGCATCTTGATGCAACAACCCTTTGCTGTATTAATAGTCAAAGCAATCTTCCTATATGACAACGATCAGCATTTCACCTCTGATGATTGCCATTATGAGTTCCTGCTGCATGATATTTACTGTCTGGTGGCCAAGCGCTTAAGAGTCTCCAGTCTCTCCAGAGCTTCTTTCTCTGACTTAACGAACAGTCTCTCAGCTTCTTCCGGGAATTGTCCAGGAAGGCTGCGATACCTTGTTTCACTGAGAATAAATTCTCTGAAACTGCCTTTTAGCTCCTTGTAATCCAGAGTTAAGGGGTTTTCACCCTGTTCAACCAGAGTAGGATTATAGCGATACAGAGGCCAGTAACCGGCTTCAACAGCGAGTTTCCCTTGTCGCTGAGCCAACGACATGTTAATGCCATGGTTAATACATGGTGCGTAGGCTATGACCAGAGAAGGCCCCGGATAAGCTTCAGCTTCGCTGATAGCCCTGATGAACTGATTTTGATTGGCACCCATCGACACCGAAGCCACATAGATGTAACCATAGGTCATAGCCATCATCCCGAGATCTTTTTTACCGGTCTTCTTGCCTGAAGCAGCGAATTTCGCCGTAGATCCGGTAGGAGTAGATTTAGAAGCCTGACCACCGGTGTTCGAATACATTTCGGTATCCAAAACGAGAATGTTGACATCCACGCCCATCGCCATCACATGATCGAGACCACCGTAGCCAATATCATAGGCCCATCCGTCTCCACCGAAAATCCAGATTGAGGGTTTGACATAGATATCACTGGCAGCGAGCGCTTCCTTGTAGAGCGCATCGAACTCGCATCCGCAGGAACCGCATTCGGCATCAGCTTTTTCTAAGGCCGCCTTGAGGGGGTTAGCAGCTGCCTTGCTAGCGGCTCCATCATACATACCATCCAACCAGGTTTGTGCAGCCGCGCGTAACCCCCATTCCTCGGGAAGCTCGACCGAAATAAACTTGCGCATTATATCCGCAAGGCGCTCCCGACGTTGGATATAAGCTAAGGCGAACCCATAACCGTATTCAGCATTATCCTCGAAGAGAGAGTTAGCCCAGGCTGGGCCACATCCATCGGCATCGGTGCAATAGGGATTGGAAGGTGCAGATCCACCGTAGATGGATGTGCAACCTGTTGCGTTGGCAATGATCATGCGCTCGCCGAAGAGCTGAGTGATAACCTTGATATACGGTGCCTCACCACACCCTGCGCATGCTCCCGAAAATTCGAAATACGGGGTGTTAAACTGACTTCCTTTCACTGTGTTTACATTGAACCTGTTAGGCACTTTAGGCAACTGCATGACGAAGCTGTAGTTCGCAAGCTGTTCTTCCTGGCAGGCTTCCAGGTTGCTCATCTTCAGAGCTTTCCCTTTGGGAGCCGGGCAGACATCAACGCAGTTAGAGCAACCGGTACAGTCCAGAGGAGAGGTTTGCAGGATGAACTCCATATCTTGGGCTTCTCTGCCAATAGCCTTGATGCTGGCAAGGGAGGCGGGCTTGGCAGCCAGATTGCCTTCTGATGCCAGATAAGGGCGAATAACGGCATGGGGACAAACGAAGGAACACTGATTGCACTGTATACAGTTTTCTGGTTGCCAAACCGGTATATCCACAGCGATTCCGCGTTTTTCATAACGAGAGGTACCATTAGGGAAAGATCCATCTGGCATAAAACTGCTGACGGGTAAATTATCACCCTGCATAGAGTTCATAGGCTGCAGAATATCCTTTATGAAACCCGGAAGATCGCAGGCTACTTCCGGTTCATCCTGAGCGTTAGCCCAGGAAGCAGGAACAGGGATTTCGACCAATCCAGCGATAGACTTATCGACGGCAGCGTGGTTCATATCTACTACATTCTGCCCTCTGCGACTGAACTGATAAACAATAGCATCCTTGATATAGCCAATTGCCTGTTCACTGGGAATAACCTCAGCCAAATGGAAGAAACAACTCTGCATGGTCGTGTTGATGCGACCGCCCAATCCGGCCTCCCTGGCAATAGCTATGGCGTCGATGTTATAGAAGCGAACCTTACGCTGCGCAATTACTCTCTTCATCTTCGCAGGTAGCTGTGTCTCCATCTCCGTAGCGCTCCAGGGAGAGTTGAGCAGGAAGACTCCGCCTTCACGAATGCTGCCAAGTAAATCGTAACGAGACACATAGGATGGATTATGGCAGGCAATGAAATCGGCATCGGTAATCAGATAAGGAGACTTGATTTCTTCAGGACCGAAACGTAGATGAGAAATTGTAACCTGACCCGATTTCTTGGAATCATATACAAAGTACCCTTGTGCGAAGAGATCGGTATGGTCACCGATGATTTTAACTGAGTTTTTATTAGCAGAAACTGTGCCATCAGATCCCAGGCCGTAAAAAAGACATTGTGTTACTCCGACGCCTAAGGTATCGATGGAAGTCGTCACCTCTAAGCTGGTATTGCTGACATCATCGTTGATGCCCACGGTAAAGCTATGTTTGGGAGATGAACTAGCCAGATTATTGAATACCGCCAGAACCATTGCCGGGGTGAACTCCTTCGAACCAAGACCGTAGCGTCCGCCTATCAATAAGGGCTGACGATCCTGATTGGCGAACACAGCTGCCACATCCATGAAGAGAGGCTCTCCCAGAGCGCCACTTTCCTTGGTCCTGTCCAGCACAGCAATACGTTTTACAGTTGTCGGTAGAACTCCCAGGAAGTCCTGAGCCGAAAAAGGTCTGTACAGGCGAACCTTTATCGCTCCAACCTTTTGTCCCTTCCCCAGGAGATAATTAACAGTCTCCTCCACGACTTCACAGGAGGAACCCATGGAGATTATTACATCTTCCGCATCCGGAGCACCTACATAATCGAAGGGTTTATAAAAACGTCCGGTGAGCTTGCCAACCCTATCCATCATCTCGACCACTGTCTGTGGGACCTTTGCGTAATAATTGTTGGCAGCCTCGCGACCCTGAAAATAGATGTCAGGATTCTGAGCCGTGCCTCTCTGTACAGGATGGGAAGGGTTCAGGGCCCTGGCACGAAAAGCAGCTATCTCTTCATGATCAACAACGCTTTTGATGGCTTCATAATCAATAATTTCTACTTTTTGTATTTCATGAGAAGTGCGGAAACCATCGAAAAAATGTAGGAATGGTACCCGAGACTTCAAGGTGGCAAGATGAGCTACCAGCGCCAGATCCATTGCCTCCTGAACCGAGGCAGATGCTAAAAGAGCGAAGCCGGTTTGCCTTGTGGCCATCACGTCCTGATGGTCACCGAAGATAGACAAAGCATGTGCTGCTACTGCTCTTGCCGAAACATGGAAAACTGTAGGCAGTAATTCACCGGCTATTTTATACATATTGGGAATCATTAACAGAAGACCCTGGGAAGCCGTGAAAGTCGATGTCAGAGCTCCCGCAGCCAGAGAACCATGAACTGCACCAGCTGCTCCTGCTTCTGATTGCATTTCGGTGACACGTACAGTTTGATCAAAAATGTTTTTCCTTCCTGCTGCAGCCCACTCATCACATACTTCACCCATTGGGGATGAAGGTGTGATGGGATAGAGTGCAGCGACATCACTTAAGGCATAGGCGACATGCGCGGCAGCAGTATTGCCATCGATAGTCTGCTTGTGCATCGGCATAGCAAATCTCCTCCTAGTTGTTGGTGTGGTTGTAGCACAAATACCTGACGTCACTTAATGTAACACTTTTGCTACACAAAGTCAAATTTTGGCAGAGGATAAATATTGTGATTGCTGCTGGCAAAACGCTTTTAATTATGCGGCATTTTTGCTATTATAATACCTATAAAGGAGGTCGGGAGATGTCAGAACTATCTTTCTTAGCGGAAACAGAGAAACAGATTGAACAGCTTTACCAGAAGGGCGGGGCTTTCCTCACGACACAATATGAGGAAAGTATTAACACAATGACCATCGGGTGGGGTACAATTGGCTTCATTTGGGGCAAACCTGTTTTTATGGTGGCAGTTCGTCCATCACGCTATACCTTTGGCTTATTAGAAAAATCGCTGGAGTTTACAGTAACGATTCCCTGTAACGATGATTTTCGGTTGTCCCTGGATTTATGCGGATCAACATCCGGCAGAGATCATGATAAGATTACGGCCGCTGGCTTAACTATCTCTAAGAGCATAAAAATAACTACTCCGATTATTCAGGGAGTAGCTTGGCAGTATGAATGCAAGGTCATCTATCGACATGAGATGCAACAGGGTGAAATCCTTCATCCTCAGATGAAGGAACGTCTCTATAACCCTGTCCAGGGCCCCTTGCACGTCCTTTACTTCGGTGAAATCCTGAGCAACTACCTCACCTGATAAGCAACCAGAGTTCCTGCTGCGGCAACATTTAATGACTCCACTCCATTTGCCAGAGGAATGCTCAGTATACCGCCTGTGGCGTAAAGGACTTCTTTCGGCAATCCTACACTCTCGTTACCGAGCATATAGATGGCTTTGGCTGGCGGGCGATGGTCAAAGAGAGAACTTGGCGCCCCTTCTGTCGCCAGGCTATAAGTAAACCAATCCGTACCTGTAACCAGCTTAAGCAACTCATCAGGGTCAGAAACCGAAAAGAGCCTCGTCCTGAAGATATTTCCGGCTGACGCTTTGATGACCAGTGGCAGAGTTGGTTTTGGACATCCGATCTCTGTCAGAATCAGTCCAGCTAATCCTGCGGCTGCGACTGATCTGGTGATAATACCTATATTCGCAGGCGAGGTCAACCCACAAAGAGCTATAAGCCTGGCCACCGGAGGAGCTTCCTCCAGCCAGGCAGCAAAAGGGGTTATCAAGTTAAAGTCAAGATCTGCAGCAATCCCCTGATCTTCATGACGGTTCTTGGTTATACGCGAAAGCTGTTCTCGAGGCAGTCTTTTAATCGGGATGTTTTGTCTGGCAGCTCGCTGTGTCAGATCTGCCAGGAGATTTGCTTCCAGATCCTCCGCCAGCAGCAATCTGACTATACGGGGTTGTGGATGCCTGAGCAGTGCCTCCATAACAGTATATTTACCATAAACAGTAGTAAGCTTGGCAAACGCCGATTTTTTAGCCAGATAGGTTTCAGAATCACTGTAAACTCCAGCAGGTTTTCTTACTTTTGGCAAATCTGTCCCCCCTGTGTTAAGCGCAATAGTACTAAGGAGTGGTGCCAATGGCTCGTATCAACAGTGAAAGCTCATTATTCGGACGATCACAACAACAGCAAATACACACGGAAGACTGTGACATGCTCCTCTTTTGCGAGAAGAACGCACAAACCTACCGCCTCTGCTATCGGGGAACTCCTTTAAGCTCTAAAAGATGCTCTCCTGCAGAAAAAAACATGATGCACATGTTCAGCGAAGTCGCACATCGGGTTCAGCTGATCGAAGACACCATCAACAACCTGAATAATGATATCATACCAATTACCCAAAACCTGACATCTTTAGCTCAGGCCCAACAAACCGGAACAGAAACGAAAAGGTTTGAGCAGAGTCAGGCCGCTTCACTCCTGGTATCACCTGGAGAGCATCTGCACGAAGCAAGCGATGATACAGACACAAACAGCGACACCATATCCCGCAGGCAGAGAAATGCACCTGCGGGCTCTCGTATCATACGATCTTAGATTAAAGGGTAGCAGAACTCATTTAACTATCGTTATAATCAGGGAAGTCCAAAGCTCAGCTTCATCAAGACAACTCTCCGACCAACTCCGATCCCTGTCGGCATCCGACCAGCCAGGTTCGTCCTCTATGCCCAGGTCAGAAACCAATTGAGCCAATGCTGATATTGTCCCTGAAAATGTGATGCGTCCAAGATTAACGGCGCTTACACAGCCCAGCTCATATCCTTTCACCACAGCAGCCGGGATGTCCAGGCTGGTCAGAGACAGCTGCCACTGTGCTATGGGAGCAATACTACTATTTACAGGGAGAGCAGGAGTAAACAAGCTACCCTCTTCAGACGACCCATACATCTCCTCTTGTACACCCAATGCTTGCGAAGGGTGTTCTGCCAATGATGCCGGTATGGCCAAAGAACCCTGCAGGACAACTGCAGTATCCGGATTTACACTTAGGCTCATCGTGGAGGTGTATGAGGGGAGATCCTGCTCTTGCAAGTGAGGATTGTCGGTTGTTTCCTGAGTATCATCTATCTGTTGTGTCAGATCCATGAACGACCCTGGAAGAGCCTCTCTGGTCACCTGATCTTCCGGGTTGGTTATCGCTATCCTTGCCATCCCGGATGATTCGCTCTCCCCGATCGCTTCATTAACAGCATTAGTCATCTCTGGTACATCCACGGTGAAAGATAGAGTATCCGCATCTTCTTCATTCATCGCATCAACAGGAGGCACTGGGAGTATAGCGGGCGGCTCTGTAGGCATGACAGTTACTTCCATCCTCAGATGAGGCATCTCCTGTTCAGTCGTTAACGTTTCAGCGGCTTCAGGCAGAACCAGGTTTGGACCGCGTCCAAGTGAGCCCAAGCCAACAAACAACAGGAGAGCGGCTGCAGCAGCCAGAGCGGTTCCTTTCAGCCAATTAGGAATTTCGCGTACTCGTGCAGTATTCGATGGCAAACCATAGAGTACCCTGCGTTCAGCTGATGATGTTCCAGCTGCAGTCAGTACTCCCGCATGGGTGACATCAGGTGCACTCAGGATTCCTGATGCGGAGGCTGTAGTCACATAATCCATTATCCTGTTGTGAAGCCCCTCCGGGAGATCCTGTTCTTCCATAGCTATCAGGGCGTCTCTGACCAGGGATAAATCGGCTAGTTTACCGGCATATTCAGCAGAGGAAAGCAGCCTATTTTCTACGGCAACCCTCTGCTTCGCATCGAGTTTCTGGTCAAGATACAGTTCCAGTAACTCATCGTATCGTTCATTGCTCATTGCTTTCCACCTCCTGTCACTCCTTGAGACGCATATACCCTGAGTATTGTTCCCTTTGCGAGAGAATAGATTCTTTTAAAGCCGCTCTGGCACGATAAATACGCGACTTAACTGTACCCAGGGGACATTGCAACTTTTCGGCTATTTCCTCATAGCTGGAGTCCATCATGTCACGCATTACCAAAATCATGCGTTGCTCCTCTGGCAGTGATTGCATAGATTTGGCGACGAGATCGCTAAGTTCGCGTTTGGTGAGGAAATCCTCTGGCGTTGGACTACGATCCTCAATCTCCTGAGGATTTTCATTCTCCAGTGCAGGAATAGGTGCATCCAGGGATGTCGTTTCTTTGCGTTTTCGTTTGCGAATAAAGTCGATAGCTGCATTACGCATTAGTCTGTAGAACCAGGTATTAAAAGAGGAATCCCAATGAAAGGATTTTAAGTTTTGAAATAGTTTTAAGAAGATATCCTGAACTACATCCTGAGCATCGGTATCATTTCCTGCAAGGCTGCGTGCTACGGCATATGCTTTCTTCTCGTAAATAGTCACAAGTATTTCAAAAGCCTGCATATCACCCTGCTGAGCTGATTTTATGATATATTTAACATCTTCATCGGTCAGAGAAGCCAAGTGCTTCGCCCCCTCATCCTGCCCAAGATGCCTGATTATAGCACGCTCCAACGGGTAAAACAAGCAGCCAAATAAGGTAACACCGTGACCATTGGTCACGGTGTAAATATGTTGGAATATGGTTTCAATGAAAACGAGTTTTCTCTGTGTGAGATTACCGGAAGATCCAACTACTCCATCAGATGTGAGGATTTTCCTCGTCGATAATGGGTTCAGGAGTTTCTTCACATGGTGCATCACATTCCGAACAATCTGCAGGCTTTTCTTCACTGCATCCACAGTCACATTCGCAATCAGCACCAGCAGGCACTGGCTTCTCAATTTGAACCGTGACCCTGGCAAACAGGACAGCAATCCCGGTTAGAAGCGCCAACTGTGGCAGGAGCAAAACTGCGGCAGCACCTGCGGTAAGAGGAACTTCGAAGAGGACATTATCTTCGTGCAGAATCTTTATCCTGGTAATATTACCCTGACGGAAAAGCTCGTTAACCTTCGCCACAAGATCATTACCCTTGACCACGAACTCGTCAAACTTCTGATCCTGTTCGGCTTGCTTTGCGGCTTTCGACTCGGTGCTCCCCTTCTCCAGCAGGACCAGGGCTTCAACCACATTTCCATCAGTTTGCTCAAGTGCCTGACGAGCCTCTAAATAACTGACTTTCATCCTTTCGCGAATAAGGTCGATTTTTTCTAACAACATTTCATCCATAGTTTTCCTCCTCAGATTTTAGTTTGGTTACCCAGGAGCTGGTTGGCAGGGGAAGTGACTACCCTATCCATAAACTCGCTGGATTTTGGCAGATCGCCTAAATGAACCCTCAGACTCTCTCTGATCACTTTATCAGCTTGCATGATACCTTCCTGAGCTTCTGAGATTGGTACCGTCTTCTCTCGAAGAAGTGACTCCAGATACGACACTTCACCAGAACGTGAAATGGTTCCTGTGTTGTTGAACGCAAAATCTTCATTTTCGACTATTGCACTTCTGATCGTTCCAAGCAGACTGTCCAGCTTCGCCAAATGCACCTTTTGCAAATCCAGTAGCAAATGACGAGAAAAAGTGTTACAGTATATACCTTGAGATGGACTAGCACAATGATCGCACGTAAACCCGCCTTCTGCAATATTATAATGCAAAGGCTTCTTATTGTCAAGCATTTCCTGACAATAAATACAGTATTCAAGCTGAGGTCGGAAGCCTATAGCTGCTAAGAGTTTCATTTCTGTAGCCATACAAACCAGAGAGTGTACTTCACAGTACTGTAGTAGTTCCAGTGCCGTAAGAAGCATGATATATACCTCGGCGACGTCGCTGGCGCCTTCGGTGGCCTTATCGAAGAGTTCCAGCAAGTAGCTGGCACAGGCTAAGCGGTTGAGGTCCTCTTTAAGAGAGCGATAACTATTTATCATCTGACCCTGATTCAGTGTTTCCAGGTTTCCGCTTCCGGCCAACTGAACATCAATATGGTTAAGCGGTTGAGCCATGGCCGTAAATCTGTTGCGGGGCCGGCGCGCACCTCTGGCTATAACGCGAACCCTGCCACGTTCATAAGTAAGCAAAGTCAGAATACGATCAGCTTCACCATAATTAGTGCTGGTAAGCACTATCGCCTGGGTGTTATAGTAGGGCATTACTCACCTCACAAGCCTGGAGGAGACTGGTGAACATCAGACCAAGAATGAGATCACCAAGAGATACACCTTTGAGTGCAATCAGGTATTTTACGGTGTGCTTTAAGCAACGATATGAAAGCCTGCATCGACATGCACGATCTCACCAGTGACGGGGCGGCTGAGGTCGCTGAACAGGTAAACTACTGTGCCGGCTATACTGTCCGCCGATACGACCTCATCGAGGAGGACCCGGCTTTCGAAATAATCCAGGAGAGAAGAGAAATCGTTTATCCCTCTGGCAGAAAGAGTCTTTATCGGCCCTGGCGATACAGCATTGACTCTGATTTTCCCTAAACCAAAATCTCTTGCCAGATAGCGAACCGAGGCTTCGAGAGCTGCTTTAGCGACTCCCATTACGTTATAATTGCTCACGGCTCGTTCTGATCCAAGATAAGTTAGGGTTACCAGCGAGCTCCCTTCGTTTAGCAGTGGTTTGAGTATTCTGGCTAGTGCAGTAAAGGAATACGCCGAAATGTTCATCGCGTGCAGGAAACCTTCTCTGGATACCTCGAAATACGCTCCACTCAGATCCTCGCGACGAGCATGCGCAAGACTGTGCAGGAAGCCGTCAAAGGTTCTCCATATCTGCTCTAACTGGTCCGCCATTGCTGCTATTTCAACATCACTGGAAACATCGCATGGCAGGATGAAAGCTGGTGCAATGCCTGCATCAGTGCATAACTCGATGATATTGTCCTTTGCTCTGTCGTTCAGATAGGTAAAGCCGAGTTGACCACCCTGTTCTGCTAAAGCCTTTGCAACGCCCCAGGCTATGCTCCATTGGTTGCTTACTCCGGTAATTAGAAAGCGCTTACCTGCTAATAACATGGTTGTCAACCTCCCAGGTTATATATCCATGAGTCCAAACATAATTTTACCTCTGGCAGCTACCTCTCCGTTCACGGTGGCAATTCCTTCTCCACTTCCCAGTTTGCTTCGTAGTTGTAGTACCTTTACTTCCAGGCGCAAGCAATCACCGGGTAAGACTCGTTTCCTAAAGCGCATCTCATCGATGCCTGCAAAGAGGACCAGTTTATCTTTCATGGCAGGCAGGGACTTGACCGCAACTGCACCCACCTGAGCCAACGCCTCCACAATTATAACCCCAGGCATGACAGGTTCTCCGGGAAAATGACCCTGGAAAAACGGTTCGTTGACGGAAACGTTTTTAATACCAAGGGCATACTCACCGGGGATCAGTTCCAGTATGCGATCCACAAGTAAGAAAGGGAAACGATGTGGAATAATCTCCATTATTTGTGCAGCTTCTAGGATCACCTGCGTGGTTGGCTCTGTCATCATGCACCCCTCCACTTTTTAAAGATCAGGCATGCATTGTGCCCACCAAAGCCGGAGTTATTCGATATGGCATACTCCACCCTGGCGCGACGTCCTGTATTGGGGATGTAATCCAGATCACAATCGCTGTCAGGTACTGTGTAGTTGATCGTTGGAGGCATGTAATCTTCCTGGCAGGATTTCAAAGTTACGATAGCTTCCACCGCTCCGGCGGCTCCTAACAGATGTCCGATCATTGACTTGGTCGAACTCACTCCCACACGATAAGCATGTGCTCCGAATGATCTCTTAATGGCAGCAGTCTCCACTTTGTCGTTTAGTTGCGTCGAAGTGCCATGTGCATTGATGTAAGCGATATCCTCAGGTTTTATAGCTGCGTCAGCCAGAGCCATGTCTATCCCGCGAGACAATCCTTCTCCATCGGGAGATGGAGCCGTGATGTGGTAGGAATCTGATGACCAACCGTAGCCTACTACTTCCGCCAGGATTTCCACTCCCCGCAGCAGTGCATGCTCAAGTTCCTCCAGGAGTAGTACTCCGGCGCCTTCACCCATGACGAACCCATCTCTCCTGGCATCGAAGGGTCTGCTGGCAAGATGTGGTTCGTCGTTTCTTCCGGTCATAGCCTTCATAGCACAGAAGCCAGCAAAAGCCAGAGGTGTTATTGCCGCCTCGGAACCTCCTGCTAGCATGAGATCAGCATCTCCGCGCTGAATCAACTTATAGGCATCGCCGATAGAGTTGGTTCCGGTGGCGCACGCAGTAACTACGCTGCTGCAGGGGCCCCTGGCACCAGAGAAGATGCTCAGGTTACCTGCACTCATGTTCTCCAGCATCATCGGAACACAGAGAGCCGAGACCCTGCCAGGTCCTCGTTCCAGTAGTTTAGTATGCTCACTTTCCAGAGTGGCAATACCGCCGATACCGCTACTGACGATCACCCCAAAACGGGTGGCATCGACTGACCCAGCTTCAACTTTAGCCCTGCCAAGATCTGCCTGTTTTAATGCTTCATCAGCGGCCACAATTGCCATCTGACAATACCGGTCCAAGCGCCTTACTTCCCTGCGATCGATGGCGACTGTCGGATCAAAATCCTCTACCTGAGCTGCCACCAGGCAACTATAGCCCTCAGGATTGAGTCGTGTCAACGGACCAATGCCATTCTTACCAGCCTTAACACCATCCCAGAAAGCGGTTGCATTCAAGCCAAGGGGCGTTACAGCTCCAATTCCTGTGATGACAACACGCTTTTTCATCAGCAACGCAACTCCCTATGCTGGTTTGTGTGCTTCGACAAAGGAGCAGATATCACCGATGTTCTTGAACTTCTCCGCTTCCTCGTCAGGAATCTTGATACCATATTCATCTTCCAGAGCCATGACTACTTCCACGGCATCGAGGGAATCCGCACGCAGATCTTTCATCAAAGAGGTCTCTGCGGTTATGGAGAGAACCTCATTTTCGTCCAGACTTAGCTGGTCGGCAATAATGTCAACAACTCTTTTGAATGTACTTTCAGACATAAAAAACTTCCTTTCTTTTTTTGCTATCTATCCATAATGGTCTATGGAACGATATTAACGCTTGGTTTTCTCCGAATGTCCATCCGTCGGAGTCTACCACCGCAAAGATGCCATCTCCGTGTCTTCCGGTTTGGCAATGCGATGCATCAGACGCGAGATAGAATCCTGGACCGGATGATCTTGGTACAAAATATCGTAGACAGTTTCGCTGATCGGCATCTCCAGTTGAATCCCCAGGGCCAGTTCATGTACAGCTACCGCGGTGCGTGCACCCTCTATTACTGCGTGGCCTTCTTCTCTGATCTCCTTAAAGCTACTGCCTTTGCCAAGCAGTTCTCCACATCTCCGATTACGGCTCAGGGAGCTGGTACAGGTTACCATTAGGTCGCCGATACCCGAAAGACCCGAGAAAGTTCGCGGATCTGCGCCTAAATGAGTTCCCAAACGAGTGATTTCAGCCAAGCCTCTGGTAACCAGGGCGGCTTTGGTATTGTCACCCAGGCCTAGTCCATCACAGATACCGGCAGCAATGGCGATGACATTCTTCAGCGCACCACCAAGTTCGACTCCGGCTATATCCGGACTCGTATACAGGCGATAATAAGGAGTCATAAGTAAAGCCTGAAAGAACTCTGCTACCCTGCGCTTTTTTGCACCTACAACTGCTGAAGCCAACGATCCCCTGGCGATTTCTGGAGCATGATTGGGTCCGGATACTGCTGCCAGCTGATCCTCGGAGAGTTTCAACTCTGCAGCGATGACCTGTGTCATACGCAGATGCGTCTCTGGTTCTAACCCCTTGGTGGCAGAGATGACCAAAGCTTGTGAGGGCCAATGAGCCGAGGCAGCAACCAAAACTTCCCTGAGCTGCTGTGCCATATCGGCGTAAATCACTGCTTCGGCTTGAAAAACCGCTTCCTCCACTGATGTCGTTGCTTTTAACCTGATTGGCAGATTAATACCAGGAAGACAATAACTATTATTATGCTGTTCATTTATCTGATCGACAGTCTCCTGCTCCTTACCCCAGAGCAGCACCGCCTCCCCTTTTTCAGAAAGCAACTTTGCCAGGGTAGTCCCCCAGGCTCCCACGCCAAGGACTGCGATGTTACCCTTCACCAGCTCACCTCTCTTCCGCAGACTATCAACCTACCAAGACCTACATAGCTAATCCTCCATCCACGTGAAGGACATGGCCGGTAATGTAGCGCGCATCATCCGAGGCCAGGAAGAAGGCGGCTGCAGCCACATCTCTGGCTTCACCGAACCAACCTGCCGGGATGTTCGATAATATCTTTTCTCTCTGTTCCTCAGTTAACTCCGCCGTCATGGCTGATCCAATATATCCCGGAGCCAGAGCATTAACCGTAATACCTCGTGATGCCAGTTCTCTGGCCAAGGATTTCGTCAGGCCAATCATTCCAGCTTTAGAAGCACCATAATTCACCTGCCCTGCATTGCCCATAACTCCCACCACGGAAGAGATATTGATGATACGACCCCAGCGTTGGCGGATCATATGGCGGATAGCCGCCTGACTGCAGTAGAAAGCACTACTCAGGTTAACATCGATAACTTGTTGCCATTCTTCATGATTCATACGTAAAGCCAAACCATCGCGTCGAATACCAGCATTATTTACCAGGATGTCTACCCCTCCATAAGACTCTTCCACCGTCTTGAACATCTCCTGAACATCTTTTGGTTGGGAGACATCGGCGTAAACAGCCATAGCTGATACCCCTAGATTGCGTAGTTCGCTGAGCAGATTTTCAGCTTCCTCCGGCTTGACGACATAGTTAATGACCAGACGATAACCTCCGCTGGTCGCGAATCTCAGGGCAGTGGTACGCCCCAGACCAACACTACCTCCTGTAATCAGAACCGTTCTATCCTCCATAGGACTTAGCCCCTTTCCAGCAATCTAAACAGATACACCTATTTTTATCATGTCGAACTGTATATTTACAGTATACCCATTACCCGTTCCAGATCATCCCAACAGTCAAGTGATGCCAGCTTTACCTGCACGCCGACATCCTTTGCGATACGACGCACAAACTGACTAAGGGTTGTACCTGGTCCCAGTTCGATGAAAGTATCGAATCCCTCTGCTAAAAGTCTACGTACACCCTGATCCCAACGCACTGCATTGATTACCTGGCGTACCAGGAGGTCCTTCACTTCTGCAACACCCGGATAAAAATCACCGCTAACATTAGCGATTACCTTAAACATGAACTGACTTACAGATACACCAGTCAGGATATCTGCCAACTTTACTGCAGCAGGCTCAAGGAGAGCACAATGAAAGGGGGCACTGACCTGCAGGGGGATGATACGAGAGGCTCCTGCGGCCTTGAGCGGGTCCTGCGCAGCAGCGACAGCTTCCTTGAGGCCGCTTATGACAATCTGACCAGGTGAGTTATAGTTAGCAACTTCCAGGACCCCGTAAAGGCTACTGATATGATCTACGACTTCAACAAGGGGAGCCTCTGCCAGTCCAAGAACCGCAGCCATGGCTCCCGCTCCGGGGGGAACCGCATTTTGCATCGCGATACCCCTCTCCCTGACCACATGCAAAGCATCTGTAAATCCAAGGACTCCGGCAGAAACCAGACCCGAGTATTCACCAAGGCTCAAGCCTGCAGCTGCTTTTACTGACTCTGACGGCAGATAACTCTGCAGGACTGTCCAGGCAGCAATACTATGGGTCAGAATAGCCGGTTGAGTGTGTTCAGTCATCTGTAATTCCTCAGCACTACCGGAGAACATTAGATTCGTCAAGCCATATCCCAGAGCAGCATCTGCAGTGCTAAAGAGTTCCCTTGCCTCTGAATGGTTTTTATACAGGGTCTCACCCATTCCTGGATACTGAGCACCCTGCCCGGGGAAGATAACCGCTAACTTCAACGGGTATACCCCCTCTCTTGAATCTGCTTATCATAAAAGTTAACTGGTCAGGCTTCTTCGACTCCTCTGACCAACTCATCCATTAAAGCCTGCACTGTGACTATCTTTTCGCATCTCCAGGCATTAGCTCCTGCGAAGGCGAAACCCGCCTCAAACAAACCTCGCTGTGCATTGATCAACGCCTTGGCAATGCAATAGGGTGCTTCCAGGGGTTTGCAGGTTTTCAAGCAAGTATGTACACACTCAGTAGGAACTGTCTCTCCTTCGCTGACACGCAGCAAAAAACTGTTGCGTAAAGCTCTGCCAGGCAGACCCACCGGTGAGCTGATGATCATCATATCCTCCGGACCCTGCGCCTCAAGATAGGCTTGTTTGAACCCCGCCGACGCATCGCATTCTTCTGTGGTCACAAAGCGAGTCGCCATTTGTACTCCACTTGCACCCTGAGAGAGCAGGCGAGCGATATCAAAGCCATCCCAAACGCCTCCACCTGCAATTACCGGAATAGGTCTGGCAGCTGCTACTTCAAAGCCTCGAACTACTTCCAAAACCTCCCCTAAAAGAGTGCTGAGAGACGATTCATTTCCCTTCTCCAGGTCGGGGATGCTAAAGCCAAGATGACCGCCTGCTAACGGCCCTTCTAAAACAATGGCGTCCGGATAGCGATTGTAGCGTTTACTCCAGGCTCTGCAAATCACTGAAGCAGCTTTAGCCGACGAGATAATAGGCGCAATGAGAACCTTAGTTCCGGCTACTAATGCTGGTAAATCTGTGGGTAACCCTGCACCAGCGAAGATTATGTCGGCTCCGGCACTTATCGACGCTTTGACCATCTCTTCAAACTCACGAATTGCGACCATAATATTAACGCCGATTATACCTCCTGCGGCCTTCTGTCGCGCGGATGTAATCTGCTCATGAAGAGCTTTGATATTGGTCTTCACCTGTTCAACGTAAATCTCCGGCATGTAAAACCCTATGCCAACGGTCGAGATGACCCCTATGCCTCCTGAGCGAGCAACCGCTCCTGCCAAACCTGACATAGAGATGCCAACACCCATGCCTCCCTGGACTATCGGGATGCGGGCTGTTAAAGAGCCTATTCTCAGCTCTGGAATCTTCATGGTGCACCTCCAATTTAATGCAGCCACCTGATCAGGACCTTTACGTCCCAAAGATGGTCTGACAATGTTGGTATTATACATCCTCGATTAAGTTTTTGCAACCTTGATTTTATGACCAAAGTCTTAAAACTCTCGTTGATATCCCCGCACCAGGTTTTGAATAGGCGACCATGCAGGATAATTGTCTTTGACTCAGGAATTATAATGATATCTACTCGCAAAGGAAGTGTTTCCCTTGTCCGACCTTAAAAACCTGAAGCAAACCTGGGATCTCGATGCATTCTTTCCTGGAGGACCCGGTTCACCTCAGTATGCGGCTTTCCTGGAGGATCTTAGTCAAGACTTAGCTTCATTTACCGCTGAAATCAATCTCCCGATCACAGGCGTCGCTCCCTGGGTCAAACGCCTTGACACTTTGCAGCAACTAGCAAGTCGCAGCACGCATGCAAGGGCTTTTATCAGTTGTCACTTAGCGGCTGATGTATCCAGCAAGGAAGCCCGCCAGTTAGAAGGCCTTAACCGTCAGCTTGGTGCTGTGATGGGCACGATCAACACCAAAATCAACGATCAACTGTTATCTTTATCCGATGCACAATGGAACGAACTGATGCAGGCTCCTGAACTCTCTGAGTTAGCCTGGAACCTGGAGGAGAGGCGCCTCCGCTCCAGGGATATGATGGCTGCAGAGCTGGAGGCTCTGGTTAACTCTTTGTCTGTAAATGGATATCACGGATGGAACTCTCTATATAATCAAATAACCGGCAGTATAAAAGTCAATGTCGATCTCGATGGGATCCAGGAAACCATATCCCCTGGACAGTTGCAGAACCGACTCTCTCATCCGGATGCCAGGGTTCGGGCTTATTACATGGATCTCTGGGATAAAGTATGGGACGAAGCGGCTGAGATGATCGCTCTCGGACTAAACCAACTGTCTGGGTACAGATTAAATCTTTATAAGGCAAGAGGATGGGATGATTTCCTTTTTGAGCCCATGACCTATAACAGGATGTCCAAGCAGACTCTGGAGAGTATGTTTGCGGCTATCAAGCAAAACAGACCTCGGCTGACGGCTTTCTTGCAACGCAAGAAGGAGTTACTAGGTCTGGGAAGCTTTGGTTGGCAGGATGTGGACGCTTCTGTAAGCGGAGATGAAGCTAAGCTTAGTTACGATGAGGCAGCAAACTTCATTATCGACAATTTTAGCAAACTCTCTCCGCGCATGGCGGACTTAGCCACGATAGCTTTCAGAGACCGTTGGATCGAATCTGAAGATCGACCTGGTAAGCGCATGGGAGGGTTTTGCAGTGGGTTCCCTGAAGCCCAGCAGTCGAGAATCTTCGTCACCTTTTCCGGATCGAAGGGAAATGTTGCCACCTTGGCTCATGAACTCGGGCATGCTTATCATGGCTGGGTACTCAGAGATCTGCCTCAAATGACCAAAGGATATGCGATGAACGTCGCCGAGACTGCCTCGACCTTTGCCGAGGTTTTAGTGGGAGATGCAGCCATCGCATCAGCGTCTCCCGCTGAGAAGATCGGTCTGATCGAAGACAAACTGCGTCGTGCCGTTGGTCAGATGACCAACCTGGTCTGTCGTTTCATCTTCGAATGCAACTTCTATGAGGAACGACAGAAAGGTGACCTGACTGTGGCACGGCTCAATGAGCTGATGTTGGCGGCTCAAAGGGAAGCCTATGGCGATGCTTTGGATCGCTGGCATCCAACTTTTTGGGCCTCGAAACTACACTTTCATAACACTGGTGTCCCCTTCTATAATTTCCCTTATACTTTCGGATATCTTTTTGCTACCGGAGTCTATGCACATGCTGTCAAGGCAGGACCTGAGTTCGAGGACAAGTATGCTGCCCTGCTGAGAGATACTGGGCGCAGTAATGTTGAGGATCTTGCCATGCGTCATTTGGGTGTCGATCTCAGAAAACCGGAGTTTTGGCTATCTGCCATCGATCTCGCTTTGGCAGAACTTGATGAGTGGATGGAATTAACCAAATAAAAGGAGGAGTCGAAATGTCATTCCAAAACGCAGAGTTTAAGCCCGAAGTCTACGAGTCCAACGGAGAAGTAACTATCTACGGTACTACAATTCCCTATACCACAGTATGTCAGGACAATGTAATCTATGATGAATCAGGCAAGGCAATCGGTTCAATGTTTACCTACTCCTATTTTCGCAGTGATGTGGAGGATGCTTCTCAGAGACCAGTGGTTTTCTTCTTCAACGGAGGGCCTGGTTCCGGTTCTCTTTGGCTGCATGTCGGCCTCTTCGGCCCCCTGAGGATGACTTTTCCGGGGAACCCCGAATCGGTTAATACCCCTCACGTACCTCCTTACTTCGCCGTAAACAACGACTGGTGTCTGCTGGATATCTGTGATCTGGTCTTCGTAGACCCTGTAGGTACCGGATGGGGACGCCTCCTTGATAAGGATGCTGCCGCGAGATTCTACGGTATCGACGAAGATGCCGAGAGTTGCAAGACTTTAATTCACACCTGGGTTAGCCATTACAAACGTTGGAACTCCCCAAAATACATCCTGGGGGAGAGTTATGGCACTGTCCGAGCATCCGTTGTGGCTGATGTTCTAACCGGTCAGGGGCTGGAACTATCTGGCATGGGTCTGAATGGAATCGTTCTCCTTGGAAATGCTATGGGTAACTCTGATGCGATGCTGAAGTTCGATTGTGAAGCAATTCTTCTGGATCTGCCAACGATGGCTGCTGCCAACTGGTATCATAACAGGGAGAAATTTGGCTTAACCATGACCCTAAAAGAGTTCGTCGATGAGTGCTATGACTTCTGTGATAAAGAGTTCGTGGTCGCCCTGATGGCAGGATCGGCTCTCTGTGACGAGGAACGCGACTGTATTGCCGAGAGGGTTGCCTATTTCTCGGGTCTGACCAAGGCTGAAGTTCTGAAGCAAAATCTGCGTCCCAACATGGGACTATCCTGGAGGCAGGTCATCGAAGACCAGGGTGCAGAAATCGGACGTTTGGATGGCAGATTTACTTTACCCTTCGGATCGCGTACTGGCAAAGGAGAGGGCGTCGCTCTGATTCAATATACCCCTTCTTTCATGGCTATTATCAACGGTCCGGTTAAAGAAGCCCTGAAAATTACCCATAACAGAGAGTATTATGCTATCTCGCGCCGTGATGGATCTGAGTGGAACCGGAAGTCTAAGAATATGCCCTACGAATGCCTTTCGGCTTCGATGCGGCGCAACCGCAAACTGCGGGTAATGTTTGCCACCGGGTATTATGATATGGCCTGTACCATTGGACAAGCCCGTTATTTGGCTCGTCATGGGGGGTATGACAAGGAACGTGTCGAAATCAATGAGTATGCTTCCGGACATATGGTATATCTAGGTGAGGAACCAGGACAGCAGTTTGCTGAAGATGTCCGCGCTTTCATTCTGAAGGGATAAGCAGTAGACATCCATAGCCTTAAACAGGAACCCTCTCTGCTGAGAGGGTTCCTGTTTATATTCTGCATCAAATTATCGAACCAGCAAGTCTGGTGCACCTCTATCTTTCGGATCTTCAGGATGATGGGTCGTCTTAAAAGCTGTTTTCGATATCGGCAATCTCCTTAATAATCTGTGGTGAAAGGACCTCATTTCCGTCTCTGGTAATCAGAACATCATCCTCGATACGAACACCGAATCCCCACTGAGGAAAATACAGACCTGGTTCCAGAGTGCATACCACTCCTTCAGCCAGCAGAATCTCTCCTCCACCGGGCATAACATCGTGTGTGTTCAGGCCTAAGGGATGGCACACGCCATGATAATAATGCTTTGTGACTTCCGCATCACTGGAAATAATACCACTGCTCTTGAGATCCCTGATTGCACAGAGGCGTGCCGTCTCACTGACAGAAGCCAGGGTGGCTCCTGGTTTCATCATCGCCAAACATTCCTTTTGGCTGTTGAGCACGATCTCATAGACCAGACGCTGTTTATCGCTGAACTTGCCGGAAACAGGGTAGGTGCGGGAAATATCAGCACTATAATAACTACTGTGAGCTCCTACATCAAAGAGGACAAGATCGCCGGTAGAACCCTGATAAGTTCCAGGTGAGTGATGCAGCACCGTGCTGTTTAGTCCGGCAGCTACAATGGTTGCAAACCCGAAGCCATGGTTTCGTCTGATGATAGGGTCTTCGAAGTCCGCCTTAATCTGATACTCCGGACGACCATGAGCCAGATTAGCCAGAGCGTTTCGCAACCCCTCAGCAGTCAAAGCAATAGCTGATCGAATAGCTTCGATTTCTGCAGGTTGCTTTAGATAACGTAAGCCGTGGACCAGGGATCCGGCATACTTCACAGTTGCGTACGGACAGCTGTTCCTGAGGTTATTGATTAAAGCGAGAAGCTGAGGATTTTCCAGGTTTGGATAGGTAAGATAGTCACAGTAAAGGCGTTGAAAGGCCCTGCCACTACCACTTGCCAAGTAATCAATGATTTGCTGTTCATAACTTGTATAGATGACCTCTTGCACGCCACTGATACCAGAAGCTTCTGAAGGTCTGAGGGCAGGACCATTAGATCGTTCCATTCTCTCGTTAAGCGGTGGTAAATATAAAGATTCCTCCGCGACGCCATCTTTTTTGGCTATGACCAGCACCAGATTCTGTTCATCCAGTCCAGTCAGATAGTAAAAGTTACGGTCGACCTCAAAAGGGAAGAACTGATCTCCAGATCTGCGAAGGGGATTACCCGACATAAATACCGCAACACTGCCATCTTCAATTAGGTTGCTGAACTTTTCCCTGTTACCTTTAAAAAAAGAAGCATCCATATGTTTATCCTCCTTGCTGATTAAATCTCACTCCGGTTACTCCCATTCAATCGTTCCCGGCGGTTTTGGGGTTATGTCGTAGGCAACTCTGTTTACCTCAGGGACTTCAGCGACAATACGACGACCTACGCTCTCCAGAAAGCTCAGAGGCAGTTGAGCAACTCCTGCTTCCATTGCGTCTATGCTGGTAACGGCTCTAAGGATAATGGTCTGTGCGAAAGTTCGCGCGCCGTTTGTCACTCCGGTTGATCTAATACCAGGTAGGACAGCAAATGCCTGCCACACTTCATTGGCTAATCCTGATCGCTGTAACTCTTCCTGAAAAACAGCATCTGCCTGACGCAGTATGGAAAGCTTAGTACTTGTGACTTCTCCCAGACACCTGACCGCCAGACCCGGACCTGGAAAGGGTTGTCTCTGCAGGATAATCCGAGGTATACCAAGTGCAGCGCCTACCTCTCTGACTTCATCCTTATAAAGATCCCTGAGAGGTTCTATCAGCTGCAGGTTCATCTCCTCCGGCAAGCCACCGACATTGTGATGAGTCTTAACCATCGGGTCCTGAGAAGTTCCACTCTCAATGACATCCGGAGCTATGGTCCCTTGCACCAGATATTCCAAATCTCCCAGCTTGATGGCTTCCTCCTCGAATACTCTGATAAACTCTTCTCCGATGATCTTTCGCTTCTTTTCCGGATCACTGACGCCATCAAGCAGCTGAAGGAAACGATCTTCCGCTTCGACTACCGTAAGCCTCATTTTCAGGGAGTCACCAAAGAGCGCCCTGACTTGATCCACCTCGTTCAGACGCATGAAGCCATGATTGACAAAAACACACTCCAGTTGATCCCCTATAGCATGGTGAACCAATGCTGCAGCCACAGAAGAATCAACCCCTCCAGAGAGCGCACAGAGAACTCTGGCAGTACCTACCCGGCGTCTGATGCTCTCTGTCTCGCTAGTGATAAAGCTTTGAACATCTTTCCCATCTCGCATCACTGCACCTCCATAGAAATAATACGAACATTATATCCATCATAGCGCCGTTTGTCAACCAAAATGGCCATAAAATCTTATCGACTAGAATTAATCGTTCGTGTTTATTGGACATCCCCGGCGATCTTGCGAGCAGTCTGCATCCAGATACCCCGGCGGTATCTAGTGAATGCCAGAATGAAACGGACGATCAGATCCACAGCCATTGCCCACCAGACAGAAATGATGCCCCAACCAAAGAACCCGGCGAAGAGGAACGAAAGGGGAATGCGAATACCCCAAAGACCGATAAGGCTGTTGAACAGGGTTGCTTTAGCATCACCGCCACCGCGCAAAGCTCCCGAGTATACGCCGGTGAGCTGTTGCGGGAACTGGATAAAACCCATTATTATCAAGTAGATCGCACCCAAGGCAATGACTTCCTCATCATTTGTTAAAATCGAAAAAACTTGACGCGGTGCCAGAATCAGCAGCGACGCTGTACAAGTTGTAAGGATTAGATCCCATTTAATGAGAACCTTTACATAGCGCTGTGCCAGCTGAACAGAGCCAACACCCACACTCATCCCGACCAGTGCCGTTGCCGCAATCCCAAAACCCATCGAAGGCATATATGATAATGATTCTGCAGTTATACCCTGAGTATGCGCAGCCATCTCCACGGATCCCATCGAGGCAATTAACCCTGCCAGGGCAATCTGACCGAACTGCATGAGCAACTGTTCTGAGGCAGCAGGAATCCCAATGGAAAAGATATCGGAAATCTCTCGCCAAATCATACGGAACTTACTAAAAGAGACCTGGATGTTGGTCTGATAGCGGAAGAAAATAATCAGAGCCATTAATCCGCCCACTGCCTGAGAGACAACAGTTGCGATCGCTGCTCCGTCGATTCCCAGCATCGGAGCTCCCAGGTTGCCATAGATTAAAATGTATCCCAAAGCCGCATTAACTAAGTTAGCCGTTGTATTGGTCATCATCGTGACCTTAGTGTTTCCAGCGCCGCGCATGAGGGCTCCCACGATCTGGTTTACCGACATCATCGGCACTCCCCAGGCAGTCATACGCAGATAGTTAATTGCCATGGTCACCATTTCTGGTTGGACACTGCCATCGCGATTATAGAGTATGTTGATTAGTTGCTCAGGAATAGCGATGAGAATCACGGTAATAAAGGTAATTAAGAGAGCCGCCATGACCAAGGCTTGTTCAGCATAGCGATTAGCACGCTGCTGATTACCGGCTCCGATACTGCGAGCGACCATAACTGTAGAGCCAGTTCCAACGGCTGCAAAGATCCCCCAGGAAAGGCGAGTTACACGATCAGCTAACCCGGAGGCGCTGACAGCTAAAGCAGCATATCCTGGGATATGTCCAAGGAGCGAAGCGGTTATCATACGAATCGTCGTCTGGAGCGCAGCCTCCACTGTAGCTGGCCAGGCCAGATCGAAAACCTTTTTTGCCATCTCCTTCTCGCTGATAGCTTCCATTTCTGCTCTGCGTACAGCGAGTCTGCGTTGTTCCTCTGTCAGTGCGCTGCTATCTGGTTTTAAACTGGAATCAGGTTCGGTTTCTAAAGATTTAGCATCCCTGGTAACATCCACGAAGATGCTCCCCTTTACAGTATGATCAGGCAGCCTTCCCTGGTTAAGGGGAACTGCCCTCCGACATTTATTCGACATCTGAAACTTTCCTCCTGCAAACAGCAAAAATCCCTGCTCGAACATGCCGAACAGGGATACAAATGAGAATAACAACCTCACCGATTGGTTACCAACCGTTGACCACCAAAGCATCCTTAAGGTCCGCAGGACGAACATCGATATGCTCGAGCATCTCCCG
>WRDA01000004.1 GCA_009783675.1 Symbiobacteriaceae bacterium
CAGGCTCAGGGTTTGATCCTCAGCGGTCAGGTTGCAACAGATGGACAATCTGTCCTTAAAGCGGGGCAACTCCTTTCCTGCGATGCCAATCTTAGTCTGAAAGCAGTCAATCATCCCTTTGTAAGCCGCGGAGGCGTCAAGCTCGCTAAGGCATTGCAGCAATTTACCATAGAACCTATGGGTAAGGTATGCCTGGATGTCGGAGCGTCAACAGGCGGGTTTACAGATTGCTTGCTGCAAAATGGAGCTGACCTCGTTTATGCGGTGGATGTAGGCTATGGACAGTTAGCCTGGAAGCTACGCCAGGATAGTAGAGTCATTTGCCTCGAACGTAAAAACTTCCGTCATTTATCTAAAGATGAGATTCAGCATCCCATTGAGCTCGCAGTAGTCGATGTATCATTTATCTCGCTGGCTATGATCTTTCCGCGCCTCTCGGATTTTCTCTCTCCTGAAGGAGCAACAATCACTCTGGTCAAACCGCAATTTGAAGTCGGCCGGGGGAAAGTCGGTAAGGGAGGAGTGGTACGAGATGCAACTCTGCATATAGAGGTATTGCTTAGATTAAAAAACACCGCTGCCAACCTGGGTTTCACTTTGACAGCACTCGACTGGTCTCCCATTAGAGGACCCCAGGGCAATATAGAATATCTTGCGCTCTGGCAACAGAGCCTTGAATCCTTAGTAGTTCATGAGACTGACATTGCTTCCACAGTAGCTCTCGCTCACAATTTCTTTATTATGGAGTCACATTAGTAGAAGGGGAGGTCTCTACTGGTGAAAAACCGCCGTATACCATTAATCAGACAGTTGATTAAAGAAAGCATCATCACAACCCAGTCGCAACTGCAACAGAAGCTGATGGAGCAGGGGGTGCAGGTTACTCAGGCTACGCTAAGTCGAGATATCAAGATGATGGGTATCCAAAAGCGTTTTGATGAGTTTGGTGAACATCGATATTTCCTCTCCGAGGAGCCTGTTGCCTCGAGTCTTTCCAGTAGTAAATTGAGCCGGCTCTTAAGAGACTCCCTGGTTAATCTGCAGGCAGCGCAGAATCTGGTAGTCTTAAAGACGATACCAGGACATGCTCATGCGGTAGCTTCTCAATTCGATGCCCTGGAGTGGAAGGATCTGGTGGGATCGATTGCCGGTGATGACACTTTGCTTTTAATCACGAAGACAGCAGAGGATGCAATGGACATTCTCGGTCGTGTAGAGTCCATTATGGAGTAAGGTATGCTTCAGCGAATAGAAATCAGAAACTTTGCTCTGATCGAGAGTATGGACCTGGAACTGGGTGCAAAGGTCAATGTTTTTAGCGGTGAGACTGGTGCAGGTAAGTCTATCCTTCTTGATGCGCTGGCTTTTCTTCTGGGAGCGCGATCTAATCCCGGCTGGATTCGCAACGGGAAGGACCGCATGAATGTAGCAGGTTCCTTTAAAGTGTCTCTTGGTAAACGAATAAAAAAGATAATTCATGATCAGGAGTTTGAGGGATATGATCCGGATGCCTCCAGCTGTACTTTACATATCTGGAGGGAGTTACATCTCAACGGACGCAGTCAGGTTCGTGTCAACGGTCTGCCGGTTACGGTAACCTTTCTACGTTCTTTGGGCAATGAACTCATGGAGTTGCAAGGTCAGCAAGAAACACTGATGCTGTTACAAAACAGACACCATCTGGCGATTTTGGATCAATATGGTGATTCCGCTCACCAGGAAACCCTGTTACACTACACTGATAGCTACGACTCATGGCTCAATGCTTCCCGCAAGCTTTCTCTGCTGGCTGAAGAAGCACGCGAAGGCAATCGTTTGGAGGATCTCTGGCGCTTCCAGGTAGAGGAAATTGAACAAGCGACTCTGAGACCTCAGGAAGAAGAGCCTTTGATCCAACGTTTGCAGGTTCTACGTAACCTTGAACGTGTCGTGGTTTCGCTAAACGAAATCATTGGCCTGCTTTCTGGTCGGGACGAAGAGAAGGCGGCTTCTTCTTTGATCTACCTGGCAAAACGCGAACTGGAGAACATCAGTCGCCTCGATGATACTCTTAAGCCCTGGACGGAGATGCTTGACACAATATACTGGCAAATCGATGAATTGGATCGGGATCTGGAAAGCTACCTTGACACGTTGGATGCAGACCCAGGAGAATTGGAACGCCTGGAAGAACGACTCAGAGTAATCCGAAAATTGAAAAGTAAGTACGGAGACAACATTTCTGATGTTCTTGCTTACTGTGAAGATATACAGTTTAAGCTGGATACACTTGAGCGCCACGAGGAACATTTGCATGCATTGGAGGAAGAATGCCGCCTTCTGGAAGTGCAGTTGCTTAACAAGGGCCAACTACTCTCCCGTTCCAGGGCTGCCATGGCTGAAAGATTGCAGGAAGCTGTCATGAACAACCTGAGTGAGCTAATGATGTCCCTTTGCCGTTTTGCAATATCCTTTAAGAAGACTCGCGATGAATCGGTATGGCAAAGATCCGGTCTGGAGAGCTGTGAATTCCTGATCGCACCAAACCCCGGGGAACCGTTGAAACCAATGGTGCAGATTGCCTCTGGTGGAGAACTCGCCAGAATCCTCCTGGCTCTTAAGAGCGCTCTGGTAGCCATAGAGATGCCCGATATTATGATATTCGATGAACCGGACAGCGGATTAAGCGGTACTGCTGTCAGAGCGATGGCTTCAGCGCTTAAACGTCTCGGTGAAAGCTGCCAGGTGCTGTTAGTCACACACCAGGCACCGGTAGCTGCTATCGCTGAGAGTCATTATCTACTCAGCAAAGAGACTCACGATGATCAGACTTATACTCATGTGGAGCTTCTTAATCGCGAAGGTCGCCTACAGGAAATGGTTCGCCTTCTCGCATCTGATGAATCATCTCTGGCCGCACGTCGTCATGCAGAAGAGATGCTCGAGGTAAAGGAAGCAGAGTTATTCTGACTTCATCCGTTTTTTCTCTTTAGTTTTTACCCTGAAAGACTTTTCCGGGAACAACCAAGAGATTCCCTTGACATTGCTGAGGTCACTGTCTATAATAGGATTGGACATGCATGCAGATGACTGCATGATTCCTATCTATTCATGGTTAACGTAGTTGGCGGAGGGAGGGAAGTCTATGTCTGAAGTAAAAATCGGCAAGACGGAGACGCTGGAGAGCGCCCTCCGCAGGTTCAAGCGTCAATGCCAGCGCTCTGGCGTGCTCGCTGAGGTTCGTAAGCGTGAGCACTACGAGAAACCAAGTGTGAAAAAGAAGAAGAAGGCCGAAGCTGCCAGGAAACGTAAGTTCAAGTAGGGTATTGTTGATCTTTTCTCCCTTGCAGGAGCGAAAACCTGGCAACTGGATAGTTAGTCTGCACCATGGAGAGAAACAGCGAGCAAGAGCGCGCATGGTTCTCTCCATTTTAAAAGGAGTGATTAAGAAGCTTAGTGAGTGAAATTACAAAGAAAAAGCTGGTACTCCAGGATGCTCAGGAAGCTCTCAAGCTCTTTGGCCATCATGAAGAACACCTTCGCTATATAAGAGAGATTCTGGAGATTGAGGCATACGCCCGGGGTACCGAACTCCTTTTGTCCGGACCTCCAGAGAAAGTCGATCTTGCGGAGCGACTCATGCAGAATCTCCTGGTTTATATTCGACAGGGTAGTCACCTTGGATCCCGTGAAATTGTCTACGCTCTGCGCATGGCAGTCGCAGGCGAACTAGAGGGTTTGGCGGCTCTTTTTGGCGAAGTAGTTTATGCAACTTATCGTGGCAAGCAAATCCGACCAAAGACTCTGGGGCAAAAACAGTACCTCGATGCCCTGAAGTCAGATGATATCGTCTTTGGTATTGGCCCGGCTGGTACGGGGAAAACCTACCTGGCTATGGCGATGGCTCTGGCTGCATTCAAGGAGAAACGCGTACAAAGGCTGATTTTGTGTCGTCCCGCAGTGGAAGCAGGGGAGCGTTTGGGATTTCTTCCCGGTGATCTTCAGGAGAAAGTGGACCCCTACCTACGGCCGCTCTATGATGCTCTGTATGATATGATTGGTATAGAGCTGTTCCAGCGTTACCTGGAGAAAAGAGTGATCGAAGTAGCGCCTCTGGCATATATGCGTGGTCGAACTCTGGATGATGCATTCATCATCCTCGACGAAGCTCAAAATACTACAAGTGAACAGATGAAGATGTTTCTGACCCGCATGGGTTTCGGTTCTAAGGTTGTCGTCACCGGTGATATAACCCAGATCGATCTGCCTCACGGGACCCCTTCAGGCTTGCTCGAAGCGCGAAAAATCCTGCAGGATGTCCCTGGGATTGGTATTGTCTACTTAACAGACCGGGATGTGGTGAGGCATCAACTGGTGCAAAAAGTGATTCTTGCCTATGAAAAATTCGACTCCTCCAGACAATCCTCCTGACATGTAAATAACAGTGAGGAAAACTATCAAAGCTTTCGTTTACAAAAAATCAGTTGCTTATCACACATGCATTCATACCATCAAATGTTAGTAATCCAAGCAGCCGCTGAGGAAGGAGAACCCCTGATGGATAGAGCGCCAATAGAGCTTCCCAAACTGGAGGAAGAGTTGTCTCTTATTGATGAGCCAGCTCTTCCCTGGCTTAGTGGGCGATGCTTCCTGCTCCTGCTACTGTTTTGGTTTCTATCTGTAGTCCTGATAATCCCAACGGTACTACCACACTATATCAACGCCGAGATAGGTCAACCTATTACACAGGATGTCATCGCTCCTCGTTCGGTGATCGATCGTTACGAGACTGAGCAAAGGCAAAAGAGGGCTCGTGATGGCGTTGCTGCGGTCTTTCACCATGATCAGAGTGTTGGTCTGCGGGTTGAAGAACGTCTGAACTCTTTTCTACAAGGTGTCTCTAATGCTCACTCCCTTTATGCGGACTCTGCGATGCGTATCATTCAAATAGAGCGTATCATTCCTGCAGAATGGACCTTAAGTAAACTGGCTATCGAGTTACTTGCCGATACTGATGCCACCGGATTAGAAGTTCTGCAATCCAACCTTCTGGAGGTTCTGCGGGAGAGGTATGCTGATGATATCGAACAAAGTAACTATAACACGCATCGTTTCCTGGCTCAGGATCGTCTGGTCAGCCTGATTACCGGAGATGATGAACTGTTTTTCATCGCCAGAGAACTCCTCGACCAGTTAATAGAAATTAACTTCTTAGTGGATGAGAAAGCAACCGAAGATGCCAAAAGTGAGGCCGCAGCTGCAGTGCGCGAGGTTATGGTCCAGCATGGTGAGAGTATCCTACGTAATGGAGACATTGTTAACGAGCGAACCTTTATGATCTTGCAGGATCTGGGCATGCTCGACACAGGAGCAGACTGGGAACTCATTGGTGCAATCTGCGGTGCTCTCTTTTGCCTGTATGTGTTGCTGGTAGCTATCCTGCGGCTCTTTGCTCCGGAAATCCTTACTGCAGCTAATAAATTAGCAGTCATTGGCTTGTTAATTGTCTTTACCCTCGCTGTGGGAAGGACCGTAATGCTAATTACTCCCGAGGCACTCGTTCTGATTCCAGTCCCGGCAGCTGTCCTTATTATCGCAGTTCTTTTCGATATCCCTCTTGCTCTCTCAGTAGGCGTGATCATCAGCCTTATATCCTGCTTCCTAATGTTAAGCGATATCATCTGCCTGCATCTCTTCCTGGTCGGAAGTATAGCTGCTCTGTTCGGGAGCCGAAATCTCCACCAACGCACCGATCTGTTAGTCATCGGATTACGTATAGGATTGGCTCAAGCCATTGTGATTTTTACCCAGGGCGCTCTCGCCTCCCAAATATCCGTGGAGATGCTGCCTTTGGCAGGAATGGGCCTGCTTAGCGGTCTGATTGCCGGGTTTCTGGCTCTGGGATTACTGCCATTCTTCGAAGGAGTTTTCCAGCTTATCTCCGGATTAAAGTTGCTGGAACTTGGTAACCCTAATCATCCTTTATTGCGTAAATTGATGATGGAAGCTCCAGGCAGTTACCAACACAGCATCATGGTGTCTAATCTGGCTGAAATGGCCTGTGACGAAATCAAGGCTAACTCCTTGTTGGCGAGAGTAGGAGCCTTCTTTCATGATATAGGTAAGACTAAACGTCCGGTATATTTTGTAGAAAACCAACTGCAAAGAGAAAACCCCCATGATCAGCTGAGACCCCTGGTTTCTGCAGCCATTTTATTTGCGCATGTAAAAGATGGCGTCGAACTCGGCATGGAGCATAAGCTACCGGAGCAGATATTACAGTTTATCCGCTCTCATCATGGGACTTCTGAGGCTGGGTATTTTTACCGTCGAGCTGTTGCAGAAGCTAAAGATGGCGATGTGATTCTCAACGAAGACTTTCGCTACCCGGGACCTAAACCTCCCAACCGTGAAGTAGCTGTGGTTATGTTAGCAGATGCCTGCGAGGCGACCGTGCGAACCCTGGATGATCCCTCCGAGGAGAATATAACCCGAACAGTGCAACGCATCTGTCGCGAAAGGCTTAATAACGGCCAGCTGGATGATTCGGATCTTACCATTCGGGACTTAAACCGGGTGATGGTTACTCTAGCCAAAGCTTTACTCAGTGTATATCATCGACGAATCCAGTATCCGCAGGCAGTACAACCTACTAATGAGGATCCTGGAGTCGTGTCAGAGAAGAAGCCAACTTGATAACCAGGCAAGCCGGAGAAGGGGAGGATATATTGTCGGAGGTGGCAGGGGAGAGAAGAACAGGAATGAGGCATCGCATCACAATTATAGATGAACAGGATACTTTACCTATTACTTTACAAAACAGGAATCTGATCCGCAAGGCTATTCGTCTGGTGCTTAAGGATGCTGCCATCATAAACAGTGTCGAATTGACAGTTCTCTTCGTGAATACTGCAGAGATGAGACGCTTTTGCCTGACTTATACCGGTCAGGATAAGGTAACCGATGTATTATCCTTTCCGGTGGAGGACGCTTCTGCTCAGCTGATTTTACCTCAGAATCTGGTTTTCAGACCACTGGGAGATATAGTGATCTCTCCTGAAGTAGCCGCCATTAATGCTACAGAACAGGAACATACTATTATAAGAGAAGTTGTATGGCTGGCTGTCCACGGCTTACTTCATCTTCTCGGCTACAATCATGGCGATAATGAAAATGATGAAGCCCTGGCAGAAATGATATGTATTCAGGATACTGTTGTCCAGCGTACCCTTAAGGATGTAAAATGAAAACCAGTGAACTCTTTCACTCAGGCATGGTGACGCTAATCGGGAGAACCAATGTAGGAAAATCGACACTTATTAACTGCTTGGTTGGAGATAAAGTGTCGATTATCTCTGATAAACCGCAAACTACGCGGAATCGTATTCATTGTATACTTACCAGGCAGAATGGACAGGCCATCTTCCTGGATACTCCCGGATTACATACCCCCAAGTCGCGTTTAGGCGAGCGAATGAATCAGTATGCTCTGGAAAGTCTGCGTGAGGTCGACCTAATCCTTTTTATCACGACTGCAGAGTTTCTCAAACCTGGTAAGGGTGACCTGCGCATCATCCAGCAACTGAAACCAATACCTGTCACAAAGTTCCTGGTAATTAATAAATCCGACCTGGTTAGTAGAGAAGCGTTGGCGGAATGCAGTGAGAGGTTTTTTAATCTCGCTGATTGGGGGAGAGTGTTTTTTACCTCTGCACTGAACTGTAGTGGCCTGGAGGCTTTGAGCGACAGCATTTTTGAAACACTGCCAGAGGGACCACTCTATTATCCTGCAGATATGATGATCGATCAACCCGAACGTTTTCTGATCAGCGAGATTATCCGGGAAAAAGTGTTGCAACTAACCAGACAGGAAGTTCCTCATGGTGTAGCTGTTATCGTGGAAGGCATGCAGGATATCACACGTGAGGGTTCGCTCCTAAACTATACTCGTATTGAAGCAACGATCTACGTTGAGCGAGAGAGTCCAAAAGGTATAATTATCGGATCCGGAGGAAGTATGCTTAAAGCCATCGGGAGTCAAGCCCGCAGTGATTTGGAAAAACTCCTTGGTCAACAGGTCCATCTCGATTTGAGGGTTAAGGTGCGTAAAGACTGGCGTGATTCAGAGTTTTCTTTACGAGAGTTTGGTTATCGCCGTAATCTCTGACCCAAAATGTCTTTACTGAATGGTTATTGCAGGTAACGAGCTACATTTCTAACTTCTCAAAATATTGATTTTGAGAAGTTAGCTTGCTTTAATATACTTGGGAGAATCCAAGATGCTTCCCTGCTTAGACATGAACAAGGAAGCATCCGGAGTAAACGTTCAACCCTTTCCACTAAGGCTATCTTAATGACCAAACCCTGGCACAGTTTTCATTAAGCGCTAACTCTCCTGCAATAAGGCGGCTATCCGTTCCAGACCCTCCTGGATGTTAACCATGCTTGTGGCATATGAGAAGCGTAGGAATTCATCCCGCTCGAAAGCAATACCCGGGACCACTGCAACGTTAACCTCTTTGAGGATAAGATCAGCCAGATCCGTTGATCCAGCGATCGTTACTCCCCTGATATTCTTTCCCAGAACACCGCTGATGTTGGCAAAGACATAGAAAGCACCCCCGGGAATGCCGGCAGAAAAACCAGGAATATTGTTGATCATCTCTACCATCTTGTTACGTCTTTGCTCAAACTCTACACGCATGGCTTCGATGGATTCCTGAGGACCATTGAGGGCTTCGATCGCTGCTTTCTGAGCTATGGAGTTAGGATTGGATGTTACATGACTCTGCAGGTCCCCCATCGCTTTAGCCAATGTTGGATGCGATGCAGAATACCCTATACGCCAGCCAGTCATTGCATAACTCTTGGAGACGCCGTTAATAACTATGGTCAGATCCTTGATCTCCGGGCCGAAACTGGAGATCGATGTATACTCACGCCCGTCGTAAAGCAGCTGAGCATAAATCTCGTCGGCCACAACATAAATCTGGTGTGCTACACAGATTCTGGCGATCTCTCTGAGATTCTCTGCGCAATAGACTCCACCGGTTGGATTGGATGGTGAATTAAGGACTAGTACTCTGGTTTTGGGCGTAATAGCCTCTTCAAATTCCTGGGGAGTCATTAGGAATTCATTATCTTCACTAGCATGGACCAGTACAGGTATTCCACCAGCCAGTTTAATCAGTTCTGTATAACTAACCCAACAAGGTGTGGGTAAAATAGCTTCGTCTCCCTCATCGAGGAGTACTGTGAAAGCATTATACAGTGAGTGCTTTGCTCCATTAGAGACAACAATCTGATTAGGCTGGTACTCTTCGTCAAAATTAGCTTTCAACCTTGCACAAACGGCTTTACGTAAGTCATCGATTCCAGCCGCGGCCGTATAACGGGTAAAACCCGCATCGACAGCCTGGATAGCTGCTGACCTGATGTTAGCTGGGGTGTCGAAATCAGGCTCTCCCACTCCAAAAGAGATGACCGCTATGCCTTCAGCCGCCATGGCTTTGGCTTTGGCATCCAGAGCCAGTGTTGGCGAAGGGCTGATCAGCTTTGCACGTTGCGATAGATGCATTCTTTGTCCACTCCTTTAAACTTCTTATTAAAAGTCCTGCATTGAAAGATTACGCGTTTTATAGGTTGCGAAGGCTTTGAATCCTGCTTGAATGGCAAGCTCTCTGGCATCATCCAGAGAACTGCCCAACCGACTGGGATGATGACTGTCTGAACCTATAGTGATTATCTCTCCGCCCAACTCCTTATACCATTGCAGAACCTGCAAGGCTGGATATGGTTCCGCAGCTGCCTGGCGATAGCCGGAGGTATTTATCTCCAAACCCTTACCCCTTCTTACCAGGGTTGTTAGTATCTCATAGAGAATATCTCGATAGCGATACGCATCGAAGCGACCATAGAAGGCTGTCCCGCAACGTTTTACCACATCGAGATGAGCTAAAACATCCAGGTCGCAGATTTGTACCAGATGCAGAACCTGCTGAAAGTATTCGTCATAGGCGATTTTCTCCGTCGAAGGCACCCTCGTCCAGGGTATGCTCAGATCGAAGCCGAACAATTGGTGAACAGAAGCCACAACCAGATCATAATCGCTTGCCTCCAGCAAATGCTTGGCAATGTCCGGAAACCGATGGGCCTCTCCGATTTCGACCCCCTTAAGCAGGTTTATTCTGTTTTGGAAGCTATACCTGGTTGTCATAATCTGGTCGTTATAGTACTTTGAATCGAGAAAGCCGTCTCTGGGTTCGCCAGGACGCGCCTGTCGCAGACTATAGTCGTCCGGATCGCAGTCAAGATGCTCGGTGAAACATATCTCAGCCAGGCCTAACTCTACTCCCCTCTCGACCTGATCGTGCATGGAAACAATACAATCAGAAGATACGTCTGAATGAACATGGTAATCGTAACGGTGCCTGATACGTTTCACCTACCAATCTTTTTCATTCTTCAGGGTGAACGTAGTTCATGTGCGTCTATCCTGGAGATATGCTAATTCCGGAGGCATGTTGAGCCACTCCCAGAGATAATCATCGCAACAAGCACGCAGGCGAACCTGAGAGTACTCCTCAGCCTTAAGCCAGGGGTTCTTCTCCATACCTGCTGTCTCTGTCTGCGTTGCAGGAAGTAATCCAGCATCGATCATCCGGAGCTTTAGCGCCATCTCCGCAAGTAATAGAACCGAACCCTTCAGTTTCTCCAAACGATCACTACTTGCCACGCAAAGGAAAAAGCGACAAAAAGCCGGACGGATTGCATATACTGAACAGAGATTCCCTTGCAAAAAAGGGCAATGTCGGCCGTTAAATTCGATGAAATCATCTTTATCCCCCAGAACAAGATATGTACGACCGAACGAAGCGAGATCGAGTCCCAGGAGATGCAAAGCTTTGGACAGGAATATATGGTCAGGCAGAATGCGGTAGCGACGACAGCAATTATTGATGCATCCTGCGCAAGACGCCAGACGTCGCGGATGGTCACGCTTAGGCAATAACCTGTCTTCTGCAGCGACTTGGATAGGCTTGAAGAGATCTTCTACTGTCGCTTCTTCATCAATCTTTGCCAGATCAAACTCAGGCAGTCCCTCTCTCTCCCTGATGACGATGCTTAACACTGTTATCTAGCTCGGGGAGTATTCATCGGTCGTCAAAAGCTCCCGGGGAAGGTCGAAATTATTCCACAGACGAAAACACTCAGCATATTGCCAGAGTAATAGGCTTTGGGCCGTCAGGATGCGTAATTCATCTCTTTCCTCCCAGAAGGGTTGGCGAGAGGCGAAGAGATCGATTATGGTTATCTCTTCCCCTAGACGCAGTCTAGCCGGCAATATGGCCCGAACTACAGGATCATCGATATCGATGGCCAGGATCATCAGGTCGATTCGTTCCATGATATCTTGCAAATTTTCGCTTTGCAGATTGCCGATCATCACCGAGAGATCCGGATTGTCTCTCTTCATCCCACTGGCCAACACCCTGATTCTGTCCACTGAGCTGTGTAGAATCAGGAGCTGACTTATACCTGTCAAGGCTAAAGAGCGCACAATACTCTGAGCTTCGAGACTCGACCCCAGCAATAAAACTCGTGCGCCTTCTGGTTGGAAACCAGAACGTTGCAGTGCTCGCAACGAGCCGCTGTGTAAGGTGTCCTCCCCTACCAGTAGCTGCTGATCTTTATATATGATATTAACTCGACCGCTGCTTTGGCTTCCGGAACCAAAATTATCCAACCAGGGACACTGGTTTACCTGCAGAGGCTCCGTGAAGTGACATCCCATGACATTAGCTGAGTGTAAAACACCGATGCATTTATCGAGATAGAATCCTTCTATATTTATGGGTTGGTAGTTATATAAGGCTTTCACCCCGTGAAATATCGCCCTCTGGTGCAGAGAGATCAGCATTTGAGATGGTGGGTTACCAAAGCCAAACACGACGCGATGAGACATAGAATCACTCACTAACCGAAGTAGGATACTTCTAATTTAGGCACAACCAGTGTGAATCCTTCTCCTTGTTCTCAGATTTCCCAGAAAACCTTGGATAATAGTTTAGGGTATGCTATAATGCTACCCGATATAGACGCACACGCTTTCCACGCTTTATAGTGAATATATTTCCTGCGCGTATAGCCTGTTCCAGAGAGGATGACCTTTGAGATGTCCACACCCCCGCGTCCTACGAGAAGTCGTACCTCCCGACGGCCACCTTCCCGTGAGAAAGGAAAGAGATCCGGCGGGATGATCTTCCTCATCTTGTTCTTACTGATCATCATCATAGGATGTATCGCCGTGGGCGCAGCCTTCGGTTGGGCTTCTGCTACCTTACAGGATCTCCCGGAGTTAAATCCTGATATGCTACGAAATCCGCCTCAGGCGTCCATTATTTATGATCGCAGTGAACTTGAGTTGGTTAAGCTATCCACGGATCAGAATTTTCGCACTACTGTGCCTTTCGTGGAGTTTCCCAAACATCTGATTGAAGCTCTGATTGCCTCTGAAGACCACAACTACCGCGAACATTTTGGCGTGGACATCTTCGGCGTTATTCGTGGTATCATATATGGCGGAGCTATGGGTGGAGGCAGCACCATCACCCAGCAATTGGTACGCAATGTCTTCCTGACCCCTGATCCGACTTTTGACAGAAAACTAAAAGAGATGATTATGGCCATTCGTCTGGAGCAAATATATTCTAAGGATGAAGTCCTCTACTTCTATCTCAACCAGGTTTTCTTCGGTCATTGGGCTAAAGGGGCACAGTCAGCGGCTCGTCTTTACTTTGGCAAGGATGTCAAGGACCTTAATCTGGCAGAATCCGCCATGATCATAGGCTTGCTGCCTGCTCCCAACGAGTACTCTCCCTACGAGGATTATCCTCTGGCTAAGCGTATGCAAGCGCAGGTCCTGGATTTGATGGTCGAGTACGATAAGATAACAGAAGCGGAAGCTAAGGCAGCCAAGGATACCGAAATACTCCTTATAGGACTGGAGACGGTGCAAAAGGAGAACTTCAAATCCAGCTTCTGGACTGACTATGTAATCCAGGTTTTTCCCCGGATCATGTATAATGCAGGGGTCTATAGCAGCGAAGATCTGGCAAGAGAACAGTTGTACAACGGTGGCCTGCAGATAATCACAACTCTGGATTATGCCATGCAAGTACAGACCGAAAAGTGCATTGAAGAAGTCATTCAGACTAATCAGGTGGACGCGGGTAACCTACGCTGGACTGAGCTACGCGAAGATGGGTCTCATGAACGCCAAGTCGCAGCCGTCATTGTCGAAACCTCTACTGGTGAGATTGTCACCATGGTCGGCGGCAGGGAGTATCCTGAGGGAGAATCCCTGGCTTGGAATCGAGCCGTTGATTCCCTGCGACAACCAGGATCATGTATTAAACCTTTGATTGACTATGCGCCTGCTCTGTTGCGTAAGGTCATCACCTTGGGTACAGTCTTCGATGATGTCCCCACCAGCTGGGGAGACTGGCAACCCAAGAACTACGACAATTATTATTTTGGTCTGATTGGAATTCGCGAGGCTTTCGCTCGTTCGCAGAACATTCCCGCGATAAAGACTCAGTCTGTCCTGGGCATCGAAAACGGCATCGACTTTATGAAACGTCTCGGCTTTACCTCCCTGACCGATGATGACCTCTTCCTCCCTTCAGCCATTGGAGGGCTATCCCAGGGAGTGTCGGTCCTGGAGATGACCATGGCTTATGCTACCTTTATGAACGAAGGAGTTTACACCGAACCTTTGTGCATCAAGGAAGTAAGGGATCGCAACGGCAGAACCATCTACCGATCAGAACCTAAGCAACGCATAGTTTTAGATAAGCAGACGAATTACCTTATGTTGGATATCATGAAAACAGCCGTGACTCTGCCCTATGGTACGAGTCGCGTAGGGAATCTTGGCAGACCTACGGCTGCCAAGACAGGAACCACAGACGATTTTTACGATCTCTGGTTCTGTGGCGGCACTCCAGATTATACATCCGCAATTTGGATCGGGCATGACGAAAACACAGCCATGACGGATCTTTACAGCTCTGGCATCCACCCACGGATCTGGCGGGAGTATATGAGTGCCGCTCACGGCGAGCTTCCAGCCCGGGATTGGCAGGAGCCGGCAAATCTCGTGCGTATGCCGATCTGCACAGTGTCTGGAATGTCTCCCTCTCCCATCTGTCCCTCCTGGAAGATTGTCAACGAGCTATTTCTGCCAGGCACGGCTCCTATCTCCGCTGTGAAATGCAATGTTCATGTGGAAGCAGATATCGATGTGACTAACAATCTTCTGGCTACGCCTCAGACTCCCTCCTACCTGGTCGCACGTAAGGTCTTTATCCGTCGTCCCATACCTTTACCCTACCCACTGCCCTATGGCGGATACCCTGCAGATGCTGCCGAGGAGATTCCAACCCAGTACTCTCCAAGCACCGGACAGGGAACTGTAACTACACCAGCAACTCCTGGTGGATCAGGAACTCCACAGCTTCCGGGTGGAACCCCCATAAACCCCGGTGGTTTCACCGATCCCCCTCAGATAACAGATCCGGAGCAGACGGCTCCACCGATATCAGGAGAGACGACTGATCCTTTCCCTGACATCACTGATGGTGAGGATGGTCAGGATCCTGAAGAGAGTATCACAGTTATCATAACCGAAGATCCGCCAGTGTCTACGGATCCGGAAGAAGAAATAATCGAACTAATCGAAAACGAAGGCGGTTAACGAGCAAAAGCTACCTGCTGGTGCTGTTTATTCCTACAGCGATGCCGGTAGCTTTTACCTGTACTCCAGGGAAAACACGACCCGGGATACACGCAATCCTTATTATGTCAGATTAACTGCGCTATGATTTACTGCTCTACTGGCTCCGTAACTCTGCGCCCAGGTGTTTCGCCAACTCGCGTGTTACACTGTTGCTAAATGCTTCTATCTCTCCGGAAGTAAGAGTCTTATGGAATGACCCAATGACCAACCTGAGGGTGATAGATTTCTTACCGGCACCTACCTGCGGCCCCTGATACTCTTCGATGAAAATAACGTCGCGCAGAAGCCCTGCTTGATCTCTTACACTGTAGATGACATCTGTTATCTCCCGCCATTTTACAACCCGATCGACGATCAGGGACAGGTCAGATGAGGATTGCGGAAATTCCGAAATCATCGTGTAAGGATTGCTGCGGGAAGGAAGTGGCTTTAGTGAATCAAGCTTTAGCTCCATGATGACTACCGCAGCATTTTTAATGCCACAAGCCAGGGCGACTCTGCGAGTCAGAAGCCCCACGTTTCCGACTGACTCATCACCGGAGAAAACGTTGAGCCACAAAAAATCATCAGCCCAGGGTGGCTTCTGTAATTGGTTCATCGTCAGAGATTCGACATGCAGATAGCGCGGCAAGGCCTCGACTACACCTTTACCTTCGCGAAAAAGTAACCCTGCTTGATCCAGCGATCCGACCAATGATGCCACCACATGGTTCTCCTGATGTGGCAGAAATTCTCTGGAATCGAAAACCGATTGATAGTCCCGATCAAAAAAGACTTTAGCGGACTCGAAGAGTCTGAAAGAATCACTATGGTGAAGGTTTTGGGCCACGGCTTTGCATAGACTCGGTATAAGGGATGAGCGCAGCAGACGCTCTTCCGGTGATGGAGGAGCGATCAACGAAAACATGCCTTCTGTGGTTCCTATTACAGTGTTAATTAAAGAGTCGCTGACCCAGGGATAGGTATAGATCTCATTCATCCCACACCTGAACGCAAGATACTCTCTGATCTCGCGGTCGAGATCCATCTTGCGTTGATTCACAGGCTTCTCGAAGATGATGGAAATTGGCTGGGGAGTAAAATTATCGAAACCATGGATACGGGCAATCTCCTCGATAATGTCCTCTGGTATGGACACATCCCCTGTCCCCCGCCAGGAAGGGATCACCAGGTTGACAGTGTCTTCATCGTAAGAGACTTTAAAACCCAGACGATCAAGTATAGCGGCAATCGTTTCACGAGGTATCTCCTTACCCAACCGTCTGGTAAGCCATGAAAAGGACAGAGTTAGGCACTTATCCTGCTGAGATAATGGATAGTTATCGGTAAAGCCTGCCAGGGTCAGATCGGGATATGACCCGTAAAAAAGTTCAACCGCCAGAGTCAATGCCAGATCGCATCGCTCTGGGTCGATTCCCTTCTCATATCTGGTCGCCGCTTCGGTACGCAGACCAACACGGGAAGAGGTTCGTCGTACCCCTTTAGCCTCAAAACAAGCAATCTCCAGGAAAATCCTCTCAGTTTGGGGCAGGATAGAATCTCGTTTACCGCCCATAACCCCTGCCAGAGCGATCGGACCTTCGTCATCAGCAATAACCAGGTCTGTAGAAGTAAGATCTATATCAGTCCCATTGAGAAGCAGGAGCCGCTCTCCCTCAGAAGCAAAACGAACCTGAGTATTGCCCTTGAGGTAATCAGCATCGAAGGCATGAGTAGGTTGCCCCGTAGCTAACATAACATAATTTGTAATATCAACGATACCATTAAGAGGACGTAATCCCAGACGCCAGATGCGACTGCGAATGTGATAAGGTGCCTGAGCTGTCGACAACCCATCCAATCTGAGACCTATGTAACGCGGAGAAACGGAAGGATCATGTAAGGTGACCTGCAGATTAGGAGCCACAGGCTTACATGCCGATAACTCCAATAGCTTCAAGGAATAAATCGCCGCGATTTCTCGGGCAACCCCATAATGTCCCCAGAGATCCGGACGGTTGGTCAGAGATTTATTATCTATCTCCAGGATAATATCCTCGAGGTCCAGGGTTTTGGCCAGGGAAGTGCCCGCAGTACAATCGAAATCTGAAAGGTCCATGATCGTGGCTTCACTGGTAAAAGGAAAAAGATCGAAGAGACCTATCTCAGAGGAAGAACAGATCATGCCGTTGCTGACAATGCCCCTAACCTTCGCCCTGGTTAACTCTATAAGCTCCCCCTCACCATGCCAGCGCAGTTTAGCGCCAGGTAAAGCGACAGCTACTTTCATGCCTTTTCGCAGATTGGTCCCACCACAGACGATTTCAATGACCTCCGACCCGATATCTGTCAGACAGAGCCAGAGTCGATCTGCATTTGGATGGGCTTGTATCTCCTGGACGACTCCTAAGACCATATGCTCAAACTGTGATGAAAGATGGGTCATACCCTCAACTTCCACTGTAGAAATGGTCAGATCTCTGGCGAGTTGATGGAGAGGTAAATCATCAGGAAGGCTAATATAGTCCTTAATCCAGCTTAATGATAGCTTCATGCTCTCACTCCTAACAGAACTGCTTGAGAAACCGCAGATCAGGATTGCGGAACAATCTGACGTCATCCAGTTCGTAGCGCATCATTACTAATCGATCCAAACCGATGTTTACATAAAAACCAGTGTACTGATTAGGATCCAACCCTGCGGCTCTGAGGACATTAGGATGAGGTGTCCCTCCAGGCATGATCTCTATCCATCCCACCTGCTTGCATACAGAGCAGCCTTTACCGCCACAGATCAGGCAACCCATATCGATCTCGAAACCTGGTTCTACGAAAGGAAAAAAACCAACCCTCATGCGGACAGGCACATCTCGCCCGAATACTTTGTCCAGAATGCTCTTGATCATGATCTTTCCGGAAGCAAAGGTGAACTCTTCCGAGACGATCAACGCCTCATACTGAAAGAATGCTCTCTCATGACGGGCATCCGTGGCTTCATTTCGGAAAGCTCTGCCTGGGTAAACGAAACGAAATGGAGGCTTGTGCGTCTGTAAATACCGCACTGAAGCTCCGGTAAGATGCGGTCTCAGACAGAGACGCTCTCCACCTGTACCGCTGTCATGCCCCGCTATCCAGTAGGTATCCATACTCTCTCTGGCAGGGTGTTCAAAGGCAAAGTTAAGGTTGTCGAATGCGTAGAGCTCACTGGTAATTTCAGGTTCAGCATAGAGTTCGAAACCCATAGAACGAAAGATGTCGTTTAAATCATAACACATCTGGGTAATGGGGTGCAAACTTCCGTCCTCAGGCCAGATACCGGGTAAAGTGACATCGAACTCCTCAAAGCTCTCCGCTGCTTTCATTCTTACTTCTTCCTGACGGGTTTCAACCAGGGAGTTCAAATGGTTCTTTAAAGCGTTTATCTCCCTGCCTGCTGCCGGGCGTTGCTCAGAGTTCATCTGGGGTAAGAGGCTCATCAGCGCGGTCAGTGATCCCTGCTTACCAAACAGAGATGCTTTGACATCCTGGAGTGCGGCTTCAGTAGCCGCAGAAGCTATTTGGTGTTCTGCCTGAGCTTGAATCTCTTGTAATCTGTCCTGCATTACCTCTCCACCTTTACTTGATCTCCACGATAGTGACGCCATCTCCACCCTCATAGTAGGGAGCATATTCATATGACTTGATATGAGGATGCTTGCGCAGGTAATCTCGTATACCCCTGCGCAGTGTTCCGCTACCGCGTCCGTGGATGATACGCACTTTAGGATAATTACCCAGAAATGAGTCATCGATAAACTTAGCTACAGCTTCCAGAGCCTCATCAAGGGTTTGGCCCCGCAGATCCAGTTCCAGCTTTATGACCTCTCCCTTAGACTGGATCAGAGTGCGGACCCCTGTCTCTTCCCCGGTCGGCTCAGGGATGCTTCCTCGTCGCGATCGCCTGGCTTGGCGGTTAATTTGCCCAACCTCATCCAGAGGAACAGTCATCTTGAGAGCTCCGGCTTGTACTGGTAATTCTCCCCTTTCGTTTACCGATCCCAGTACTGTTGCTTCGACTTCGTAACGCCTTAACCACACCAGGCTTCCAATCTCCAGGTGTAACAACTCCGCCGCTTCTCCACTCAGTAGATCATTCTCAAGATCGTGATGACCACCAACACGGTTGCTCAGGCTGCGAAAGCCACTGCGTGCTTTCTGCATGCTTTGAGCTAACTCCCTATCACTTTGAGAAGCCTGAAGAGAGCGCAGCTCTGCCAGTAGCTCATCGGCTTCAGCTTTGGCTCTGTTAACTAATGTGGCAGCCTCTCCCTGAGCTCTGCGCAAAAGCTCCCGACTCTTCTGGCGTGTTTCCTCACGGTTCTTATCCATTTCTTCCTTAACTCTGATTATTTCCAAGCGCATGCGATCTGCTTCCCAACGTGCTTCCTCACTTAGACGACGGTTCTCTTCCAAACTGCTGATCAAATCTTCCACCGCAAGTTGCTCATTGCCAACCAAGCCCTTGGCTGCATCGATGAGATGCACAGGCAGTCCTAAACGGGCGGAAATTTCAAATGCATTACTATGGCCAGGTATTCCTATCAACAAGCGGAAGGTTGGTCGCAGAGTCTCCACATCGAACTCTACACAACCATTTTCTACTCCTTCGCGATTATAAGCGAATGCTTTAAGCTCGCTATAATGGGTTGTCGCAACTGACCTTACTCCTAAGCTTAGGAGATGGTCAAGGAGCGACATAGCCAAAGCAGCGCCCTCTGCCGGATCCGTTCCGGCACCGAGTTCGTCCAGCAGGACCAATGAATTGGGCGTCAGATCGGCGATGATCCGCACTATGTTCGTCATATGTGAAGAAAAGGTCGAAAGGCTCTGTTCTATACTCTGTTCGTCACCCACATCAGCATAAATGTTATCGAAAAGGGCTACCCGGCTACCATGAGCTGCAGGAATATGCAGACCAGTTTGCGCCATGAGCTGCAGTAAACCCAGAGTTTTCAAACTGACTGTTTTGCCGCCTGTATTAGGCCCGGTGATGAGTAATATGGAAAAATGTGTTCCAAGTTCGATATCGATTGGAACTACTTCGCCCTTCAGCAATGGATGGCGTGCTTTATATAAGTTAATGGAAAGATCAGCAGATATTTCGGGTTCCACTGCACTCATCGCCAAACTCAAGTGTCCTCGGGATATGATCATGTCCAACTCACCTAAAGCCCCTAAAGACTTGTTGATACTGGAAGATACAACGGCTACTTTAGCGGAAAGATCTCTGAGGATTCGAGCTACTTCCTCACGCTCTTCGCCGGCCAGACGACGCAGGTCGTTGTTCATCTCCACCACAGCCATTGGTTCGATAAAGAGAGTCGCTCCGCTCCCGGAAGTGTCATGGATCAAACCCGGAACTGCGGCACGGGATTCCAATCTCACAGGTAACACAAAGCGATCACCGCGAATGGTGACAATGGGATCCTGAAGATGCTTTTGCAATGATGGGTTTCGTACCATGTTTTCCAGACGGTCACGTATGCGCTGCTGGAAGCTGATTATCTCCCGTCGAATTCGCTTGAGGTCTGGGCTGGCATGATCATATATGCCTCCCTTATCATCGATGGTTGCTACCACAGCATCTTCGATATCGCGATGTACACTGAGATTAAGCACCACCTCATGCAATGCGGTGTAATCCTCCTGATGCTCAGCAAACCACCTCTTTGCGCGACGAGATACCTGCAGGGTACTCGCAACCGTTATCAGATCTGCTGGCTCCAGAATACCTCCCAGGTCAGCACGCTTGACCTCTTCTCTGATGTCGTGAAGTCCGCCAAGTAAGGATGCGCCACTGCGTAACAGCCTGACGGCTTCAGTGGTTTCCAACTGGCGACGCTGGACAGTTTCCCGATCTGAAGATGGAAGCAGATCGTCTATGCTGCTAAGTCCAAGCCGTGAAGCTGTATAATCTCTGAGCAGATTTATGATTTTTACAAACTCCAGCACCTGGAGGGCTTTACTATCCAAAAGCAGTATCCCCCTTAGATAAGCTCTACATTACTGCGAGGAATCCGTAACTCGTCACCACTCTCATTCAGGACTATATATGTCAGGGTCCTTATGCCACTGGGCAGCATATCGTTTTCAGCAAATCCGGTGACTCTTCCGCGAACCCCAAAATATGGCTCCCTGATGATGCGTACTACGCTTCCTATCGTGATTGAATCATTTCCCTGTCTGGAGGGTTCATCCCTGATTGGTAAGGAAGGATCTGCCAGAAGATAGACGCATGGTCTGATTACTCCTGAACGTATCTGTGTCAGCCCAGTGAGAGAGACCATGCTTCCTTCAGACTTTCTCAACAGATCGAATATATGCTCTTCGATTGGAATCTCCCCCATGCCACCCATTAGCATCAAAGATAATCCAAGAGTCTCCTTCGTATCCATACCCGGTGTTATCTCCTCACCAAGTAGATCTACCAAATGTTTATTATGTGCTCCACCTGCAATTACCCCGGCGACACCAAAATGGCGACACCTGGTCAGCAGGTCGGAAGATGCCAGCGCTCCTACCACCAGAACTCCACCCTTGTGATCGGCTGTGACCAGGAGAGGATCCGCTTGCTCAGCCGGGTGTTTGGTTAGGATATGCAGAACACCGAAGCACTCTCCTCCCAGACCAAATAACCCTGATACAGGAACCATTTCACTCTCAACTTCAGCTCCCCATCCTGGAATCAGAGTAGTAATTCTCCCTGAGACAAATGCTGAAACCTGGGTACGGATAAAGGGGCGGGTAATAGTGATCAAAGAGCCATTGATTGCAGTGATCTCTCCTTGCATGGGAGCCAGGGAACGGGCTTCCTTATCGGAATCACTGGCCATTTCTTGACCCATGTAGACAAAATCACCAACTCTGACCTGAATATATTGAGCAGCGAGCAGGGGTATCATCTCCAGATCCTTAGCCACATCAACGATTCTATCGCGATCGTTAGGGTCACCTTCCAGGCGGAGAGAAACCGTTCCAAGCAACATGGACACTTGTTCAATGATACCGGAAACAGGGGATCTAAGCTCGACCCCTTGTCCGGAGATGATCCCTGTTGCCAGAACCTGCCCCTGGCTGATAATATCACCTTCCTGAACTCTCAGGACAGTTTTTATATCATAAGGAGGAATCCCAAAAGCCTCAGTTACCGTGAAATGAATAGGCTCCTCAGGTTGCAACGTTGTTTCAGCAATAATAGTCGCGGGGCTCACATCCTCGCCCAAAGAGACCAGGAGTCTTCCCGGATAAGGCAGTGTCCGTCTCAGACGCATATTCTGATCTCCTCTCAGTCTTCTTCCCCTGACAGATCCTGATACCATGTACTGCTCAATCTTTGGCTTTCGGTAACAGCTCTGGACCAGGGTAATGGTCTCCCTCGCAAATCGACGAATAACCCCGCAGTCCCCCTGACTGTGTCCCTGTGCAGATTGCGCCAGAAGCCCCTTCCGAAATCCAGAGACCAGACTCCTTCCACTGTGATCGCTGCACCATCGGCAGGAAGTGGAATTCGTGAAACACATTTTCCGGGGATCCAGTAACTCTTAGAAGCTCCCTTTATCGGTTCAACTGTTACTCTGGTTATCCTGTCGCCACTGCCGGAGACACCCCGAGGAGCGATACTCGCTCCCAGCGGAACTAGGCTTTGATTTAACAACAATTTGAGAGCATGCTCGGGATGAACTTGTGAGAGCACGCCGATATGAGGTAAGGAAAAATGCCGATCTAACAACAGTTCGGTATATCCTGCAGGAAGGAAAGCATCGATAAGCATCAAAGCAGACTGAACATCCTTAGGAGCATGGGAGATTACCCCACCGCTACCGATGATAAGGTCTACATCCGAGATACCAAATCGTTGTCTGTTGCCAAAGAATGTATCTGCTCCGCGCCTCCAATCACCAATCGGTTTGTTACCTCTCAATTCTGCTGCCAGCACCAAATGCTGTTGGAATGCCAGCCGCAACGCTTCTCGCGCCAATGCCTGCTCAACTTTAAGAGCTGAGACAGTATGAGGAAGTGTCGTAGGTCTCAGCATCTTATTATGCAGCCAGTCACGTAGTGCAAGTTCATCTATCTCCGAAGGAAGCCAACGCATGATGTTGGCGACTCCAGCCTCTTTGAGTACATTAAGAGCACTATAACTCATGCCAAGGTTGGCAGAAACAGACCGGTGCATATCATCACGAACTATCGAAAAAATATCTGTTGTCGCTCCGCCGATATCTACTGCGAGGATGTTTTCACCCCGGTTATCAGCAAGGAGACGAAGACTGCGTGTAACAGCCATGGGAGTAGGCATGATCGGCGCATCAACGCGATCTTTTAAGGCGGCATATCCCGGAGCATGTGCCATGACATGCTCCATGAACTGTTCCTGAATGACCCTTCGTACTGGTCCGAAGTTCTCCTGACTTAGGGAGGGTCTGAGGTTTTCGGCTAAGCAAAGCTCGAAACCCTCTGCTCTCTCCTTAAGAAACGGATGAAGGTCAGAGTTACCGGCATAAATCAGAGGCAGCTTGCGCATGCTGTCGAATCTGCTTTGAGGAGCTGCATGAAAAAGCATTTCAGCCAGCACAGCTACATCGAGTACGGCGCCTCCTTCAACTCCTCCTGCCAGGAGGATCATATCGGGTTTGAGATGACGAATTCGTTCTATTCTCTCGAAGGGTTGTCTATGATCATCCTGAGCCAGGATGTCCAAGATGACACCTCCGGCGCCCAGAGCAGCTCGCTCAGCCGACTCCCCAGTCATGGACCTTACCAGTCCGATGACCAACATCTGTAGTCCACCGCCAGCCGAACTGGTGATAAAGAGGCCGTCGAGATCACTGGTCTTAAACTCCCTGACGAGACTCATCCCAGGTGTGTCGTTTACGTCTACCCTGTTACTCAGCTGTTCACCGATTCGTCGTAAAGCATTTTCCAGGCCAATCTGAACATCCTCAAATGGAGCTTCCACCGTCGTTGGTGCATCGGCAAGAGCTATAAACTGAGCGGTCTCCTCCCCAACCTCACAGAGAATCGCCTTGGTTGTGGTACTGCCTACATCGACTAACAGATATTTCATGATCTGTTTTCCTCTCGCGACAGATTTATCAGATCTCGCAGGATAGCTGCTGCGGCACCAGTTGGACTGGAGTTTCCCCCCGAGACAAAGAGGGATCCCATTAGGTCTGTACTAAAAACAACACCTTTAGCCGTTCCCGTCACATTAGCCAGAGGATCGGAACTGGGCACAGGTTCCGGAGCTACTTTGATGGTTACTCCGGAAACCCGCGGACCTTCGAAGGATGGGATAGCAGATCCGATCAACTTGTAGGGAGTACCTTTGACAAATGCATCAGCTACTTCCGCTGCAGAGAGATGGCGAATCCCTGTTATTTCTGCATCCCTGAGGGTAAGATCAACATTGTAGAGAGCATTAGCAAGGATGGTAAGTTTGATGGCTGTATCTATACCTTCGATGTCCAAAGATGGGTCTTGCTCTGCAATACCCATAATCTGTGCCTGTTCCAGAGCAGAGGCGAACTCCAGCCTTTCTTCAACCATCGTAGTCAGAATATAGTTTGATGTGCCGTTTAAGATTCCTCTGATCCCCAGTATCTGGCACCCAGTAAGATCGTAGTATGCTACATTAGTGGTTGGTAGAGCGGCAGCAGTGGCGCAGCCGAACTTCAGCATTTTCCCTGCTCTCTCAGAAGCTCTGAGCAGAGTCCTGAAGGAAGTCACCAATGGACCCTTATTGGCTGTGACAACATGCATCCCCTTTTGAAAAGCCAGCAGCATATGATCGAGAGCTGGTTGACCATCCTGTGGCTTGGTGGGGGTTAACTCGATCAGTATATCGGCGTCAGTTAATTCGATCGCATCTCTGGAGGTTAGCCCTGGACTGAACTCAGCCAGTTCGGTGATAGAACCTCGCTTATCGACAATCTCCGCCAGTTTCGTTTCATCCAGAGATGCACCCCTGGCTGCCACCGCAGATCCCTCGAGGTCACTAATGCTGGTGATGGTAAAGCCTAGGTTGTACTGTTCACGAAGGAAATCCTTCCTATTGCGCAGCAACTCGCTGAGATGACGAGCGATGTTTCCGTAGCCAACAAGGCAAATTCTGTATTCCTTCACCAGGATTACTCCCCTCCAAGGATATTGACCTCTGTGTCTGTCACATTATTTCTTCTGGATTGATACTTCCAGTTAACTATGAAGAGCTCGTGTGGTGATCTCTTCAGTAATTTTACTGATGAAATCATCCACGGTCATCTGGCCCAGGTCACCCAGGCGTCCTCGCACAGATACGAGTCCCTCGGCTACTTCTCGATCACCCAGGATTAGCATATAAGGTACTTTAGACACTTGGGCTTCACGAATCTTATAGCCTATTTTCTCATTTCGCAAATCGGTCTCAGCACGGATCTCCAGGTCAAGTAATTTGGCAAGAATCTCTTTTGCTCGGTTATCAGCGCGGTTAGTTATAGTCAGGATAGACGCCTGCACCGGAGCCAACCAGGTAGGGAATGCCCCAGCATACTGCTCAATTAATACTCCGACAAAACGCTCCATGGCGCCGAGTAAGGTACGATGCAACATGATCGGGGTATGCTCCTGCCCATCGCTACCTGTATAGGTCATACCGAAACGCAGAGGTTCATTCATGTCCAGCTGGATGGTGGTGCCCTGCCATTCCCGGCCCATGGCATCTACGGCTTTTAAGTCTATGGCTGGTCCGTAAAACTTAGCGCCTCCCACATCGCGAATCACGGCGATTCCTCTGGCTATCAGAAGACGTTCCAGAGTTTCCTCTGCCCTGTCCCAGATATGGGACTCGCCAACATATTTATCCTCACGATTATTTAAGTCTCTGACGGAAAGATAGACTTTTAACTGATCGAAGCCAAAATCGCGGTTTAGGTCGAAAGCAAAGTCGAGGACACGGTTTATTTCATCTTCGAACTGTTCCTCGGTACAGATGATATGTGCATCATCCTGAGTGAAACCTCGGACCCTGAGCATACCATGCAGGGTTCCCGAACGTTCGTAGCGGTATACCCCTCCTAACTCGCACCATCTAAGTGGCAGATCACGATAAGAACGTTGGCGCGATTTATAGATCTGGATATGAAAGGGACAGTTCATTGGCTTAATATAATAGGCGCTGGTCTCCCCGGCATCTTTTACTGACATCTGCATTGGAGGGAACATACCATCCGCAAAGGTCTGCAGATGTCCACTGGTTTCCCAGAGATTGGACATTCCGATGTGGGGAGTATAAACATATTCATATCCTCTGCGACGGTGTTCGCGCCGCCAGTAGAGCTCTATTTGCTCCCTGACGGTCGAAAGCTTGGGATGCCAGAGAATCAGCCCCGGGCCTACTTCTTCGTCGATAGAGAACAGGTCAAGCTCCCTGCCCAGCTTACGATGATCTCTCTTCCTGGCTTCATCAAGGGCTGTTAGATATGCGGTTAACTCTTCCTCGCTATCGAAGGCGGTACCATAAATTCTTTGTAACATTGGATTCTTTTCGTTTCCACGCCAGTAAGCGCCAGCCACATGAGTCAGCTTAAAAGCTCCGATCCTACCAGTACTCATGAGATGAGGACCAGCGCAGAGGTCGGTATACTCCCCCTGGCGATAAAAGGAAAGATTTGTATCAGCCGGGAGATCGTTGATTAAATCAACTTTATAATTCTCACCAGCCTGCGCCATGAGTAAAACTGCTTCATCCCTGGGTAACTCGAATCTCTGCAGTGGAAGGTCCAGGGCGATGATCCCTCTCATTTCTTCCTCCAGGGAGATCAGGTCTTCAGTAGTAAATGACTCAGGAACATCGAAATCGTAGTAGAAACCAGTATCGATAGCAGGACCGATTGCTAACCTGGCTTCGGGATAGAGCCTCTTGACGGCTTGAGCTAATACATGGGAGCAAGTATGACGATAGGCTTCCCGCGCTATGGGTGAATCCCAGGTCAACTGCTCCTGACTTGTACCACTCTGGACTTGGATCATCATTGCTACCTTCTCCTTTCTCGGCTCCTGGAATGAGTTACAGTAAGACCGTTCTCATCCCTAACGCCTGCACAGCCTCAGAGACGAAAACGGTCATATTCGATGAGCCAGTTTCCGCGGTTCCACTCTGTTTGGTATGGTCATGCTTCTATTTGACATACCCACTTTGACTCACTATCGGGTGAGATCCGTCCCGACTTATCTCTGCATTTACACATTGGATTCCTCGCCAGGAATGCATGTGTACTGAGCATAGCTTCGCCGGGCAGCTCCCGAGGGGTTTTTAGTGCCATGATATCGAAAGCTCTCAGCTATAGCTTTCTTCTCTGTGGATAGAGCAGAGCACTTACTCGTCTCGATCATCGCTTTGACATAGCATAACTCAAGGAGATTCCTTTGTCAAGTTAAAATCCCAGGGACTCGCCCACCAGGATCACGGAGATCCGGTCTCCTGGTTTCTGAGGTCCCAGAGCAACATAACTGCGGCAAATCCGATCTTCGGACTGACAATCCTGACATACTCCCTGCGCTACGCAAGGGGTTTGCAGATTAAGTCTCATGGCGTTAGCCGGACCAGCCAGGCGTTCGACACGTACTGCAGCCTCGTCAAGATTCTCCACCATTTTGTTAATGCCAGCGATTATGAACACTTTATCAGGCCCATAAATCATCGCTGCAATTCTGTTTCCTCCCCCGTCCACCGCATATAACCAACC
>WRDA01000005.1 GCA_009783675.1 Symbiobacteriaceae bacterium
GGAATGGCAGCGACTACATGTCCGGAGATGAACATGCGCCGACCATCCCGGCTCCAATTTGTATTGGCTTAGATCAGGTTCTGACTGCTCCTGAAAATCGTGACCTTCGTCACGTATCTTGCCACAGCGATCACATTTACAGCCGTTCCACTTATGCCCGAAGAGACAAAACATGCAGGTAACCTCCAACACTCGTAAAAGTCCATGATACCGTCTATAGTTCATGTGCGTCTAGTCAGATCTATCTTGATAAAACACCGTATTTTTCTCGATCTCTGTTGCTCCGCAGATTACGCAATAGGATGTGATAGTAGTTGTTATCTCATATAGTGTATAACCACCAAACTCATCCCAACTCGATGATCCTTCACTCGTTTCGGTACTTGTTTCATATTCCCATGTATGAGGGAGCTCTATACCACATTTTTTACATGCACATTTGCTGTCCTCTCTTTCATGATCTTGGTATCCACAATGTACGCAGATGCATCCATTAAACTCATGCCTCCACTTTGTACAGTACTTATCCAGATCATCGAAGATACCGCTAAGCGCAAACAGCGCAACAAATCCAGGCGGAATAGATATGGCATAAATAATTTTTCCAAGAAAAAACCAGTCGGTAACAATTACAGGAATCAGCAGCAGAGCAACTGATGCGAACAAAATTAAAATCCCGCTAATTATCCTGAACATTCTCATTGGTTAAAGCCTCCATAACAGTTTACCTATCTCTTGCTGCTCTATCTATATCTGATCTCTTACTAAAGACCGATGTTCGCCTTTATACCCATATAGTTACCAGCGTCAGGGAAGTTACTCTTAACTCTGTCGCAGAACTCCTGAGAGAAACCATATTGGTCCAGATTGCTGATCAGGACAAACTGAACATCGGATATTGGGTTTTCATCGAACTCAGAAGAAGGCAGAGCAATAGTTCCATAAAGATAATCCGCCAGGAAAGTGATGTGCAGAGTTGAGGGATAGGCATAGGGCATATCACAGATATACAGCAGCTTAGTGACTTTGGTGACTAACCCTGTCTCTTCTCTTATCTCTCGAACGAGTGCACTCTCAAGTGTTTCTCCTTGTTCCACTCTGCCTCCAGGCAGGGACCACCCTCTATCTTCAGTAACTCTCTGTTTGACCAACAGAATCTTCTCATCAACTATAACAATGCCAGTAACACGGATCCGAAATGGTAGAGTATCCATGTCCATTCTCCTTAGCAATCTGGTATGTCTCTGGTATTCATAATGATCGCAGTTGGGTAATCATGCTAAGGAGAAACTACTCCATTACGGGACATTCGCTTTTACCTCAGCAGGGTCCTGTCATATAAAACCGCCTGGTGAGAAAGTCCTCGTCGCTGATCAGCTCTAGCAAGAAGATGCAGGATTCTACCTGGGCTTTGTCCTCCCTCAGAATCAAGTCCTTCTGAGCTAAGCGTAGCCTCTGAATGGTCTCTTTCCTGGTCTTGCCAAGATAGATGCAGATGATATTATTCTGTTCAAGGGAAAAGTAGATGAGATGCTCGCTCATTATCTTGCCGATTCAGCAGACCCAGGCGTTGGACTCCACAATGAATCCAAAGTGACAGCCAGCTTACTCAGCACCTTTCGAACCTCAGCTGACCAGGTTTCTCTGGGTATGCCAACACTGGTAAACACCTCGTTGGTCACTGGTATCAGCAGACGATAGCCACCTGTGCCGTCGATAAACAGCGGGTAGATAATACTATCCTTGTCGCTCTCGGTAAAGTAAGACCGGTTACCCACAGGGGTGCTGCCGATCTCAACCAGATGTCCGTTGACACAGTATATCTCCCTGTTCAGATAATCTTCCGGGGGGATGGCTATCCTCTCCCGGAGCATCCACAGACAGGTCTTCCAATCCTCCGGAGAGATCAGCGTCGGGATGGCTCCGTTATGGGTCACACGGTTAGTATTCTCATCATATTCCCTGCTGAAGACCACATCATAATCCAGAGCTTTCAGGAGAGAAGTCAGGTTGATCACCAGCTGATAATGCACATTCTCACCCAGCAGTTTGGGATAAACCACGAAGGGACAACTTACACCTGCCCACAGTGGGGGACGATTCGTAGCGAGCTCTGTGAGCAGATCGTTGATCCGGGCACGATAACTTCCCGGGGAGGTATCTTCCAGGTCAATGCCTACAGGCGTGAAGCTATCATAGAACTCATCGTCCACGATGACATCAACGGTGTTGACAGCAGAGCTCTTCTGCTCCCGATTCTGGGTCTCAGAATTCCAGAGGAAGGATACTATGTATCCGTTGACCACGAAACGCTCTTCGGATTTATCTCGCATAATCGGTGTCAGATCATTGTTATGCAGCCGATAGACTGCAGCACGCCAAACATCAGGCGGTGGTATCTTCTCACCTCTGAGATCACTTCTTAACTGATTGATGTTGTCCCAGGTGACCTCAACATCATGGTAGCAGGGCCAGCCCATAGCGTTTAAGATGGAGGCCAGTGAAATAGCGTGCTCATCGGTTGCTGCCGGTCCGATCATGCCTCTGCCGACGATAAAACTCATGCGAAGAAATCACCACCTTTTTGCCTGTCTGACTGACGAGGATCCTTTACTGCCCTGCGATTAACCGCGGAAAGATAGGGAACTGCCTCATAACTATCCTGAATATCCGCATCAGGGTTTAGTTCTATAGAGTCGGCAAAAACCCTGCACAGCTCTGCGTAGGTGGGTTTAGTTTCATCCTCTGCGGCTCTTCTACGTAACTCTGCGAAGGCTGTAGCAGTTCTCTGCAGGCTCGTGGGTTCGGGAGGTAACTGAGCGGGAAGTGGGTCATCAAGAGCTGCTCCTTGGGCCTTCTCTCTCTTGCTCATACCTACTTCTTTTCTTGGGGGAGCAGGAGAGGTAATGGTACGAGAAACATCCTGGTGGTATGCAAGCACCAATTGCTGGAGGGATGCGATGAAAGCATTGCAGTTGTCATGGATAAGTTTAAGCATCTTTTCATTCTCAGTATCCCACTGAGATTTGCGTCTTAAGATCGTCAGATACTCGCCTCCATCATAGTCAGGTAATCCATAATAAGAACAGGCGGCTACGGCTAATGGCTTGGCAGTGGCGCGATCGAAATCAATCCGATGCCGCTGCATGCTGTCGGAGTTGCGCATTACACTGTACTCTGCGTAAGCATGGATCAAGCCATAAGCGATCCGGGAGCGGTCCAAGTCATCGCGTATAACGGCTTTCTTACTCAGCGGATCGTAGAATCCCAGGGGAGAAATTTTATCATCGGTATAGTCTGCTCCGTCAGGAAAAAGAGAGAACAAAGCCTTGATAAGCAGATCACGATCAGTAACGCCTTTCCTGGGAATGACTTTTGACCAGTGCAAGGCACCATTGGTTTGCGAGACATCGTAGAGTTCAACCGGCACTCTCTTGTGGGACAGTCGCAGTTCGCCACTAATCTCGACAGTCGTTTTAATCTCCAGGAGAGTGTGGATTGGGGTGGCGCCATCTCTCAGACCACGGGCATAGAGCTCCTGCCAGTTTTCAGCGGATTCGAAATGAGTGCCATCTGGCATCTGCAGGGTGGTCAACATGGTGTTGGCATAGATGGAGGCACCCAGCACGCCCATTACTTTGACAAAACGATGCAGCGTCTCCCTGTTGCTGAGGATATACCCGGCATTCTTCAGGATCAGGTTTTGCAGCTCCATCTCCCGAGCGGAGTCATGGCTGGTATACAGCTTGACAGGGAAGACCAGGCGTTCTTCACTGGCTGAAGTCTCTCTGCCGACTGCACTCCTGTCTTCTCTCTGGCCGATGTCCAGCTCCGCGTGGATTGCCTGCAGGCGACTCTTCAGATCATGGAGTTCGCTGCTGTGTTCAAAGGGTTTGACAATCATCTCGCGACTGGTTTCTAAGGTGATCAGATAATCCTGATAAGCGGTCTGCACGCTTTCCAGACTACGAGCAATACCTCTGGCTGCATTCTCGATACGGGCGATACCACCTAAAGAACTGCCTTCCAGATTGATGCGCTGCACAGACTCTCCTCTGAGTTCCAGCGTGGAATCGTCGATGGCATAAAGGTGCAGACCCTGGTAGATTCCCAGGGGTAGGGGAGTGTTTAAAAAGTCGTGATCATTATGCCTGGCTAGCGAGAGTACCGAATAGAGAAGCTCTCCGGCAGCGGCTCTCTCATTGATCCTCCTGTCTCCTAAGGTGATCAGGAAGGTATCGCCTGCTGAGTTCTTGTGACTCTCATAAGTGGCCATATCTTTTCTTAAAGCCAGCAGTGAGTTCTCATAACCGGCAATCAGGCGGGGTGATTCATCTATTCTGCGCTGATGGTCAGCTATCATAGAATTATAGCGGATCAGACTGTTCTCCAGCTCACGCACCCGCTGCTCCACCTGGTAGAGTTCCCTGATCAGCTCATTGCCGGAGGCGATGGCTTTGACTTCGGCATAGGATAAGGTAGTGCTGTCCAGATCGGTGAGAGTCCTGCTCAGCGCCTGATTGGACATGATCTGGGCGATGAAGTTGGCTTTCGCTTCCAGAATCTGGTAGGAGTAGGCATCGAAGGAGTTCTCGGTGACATAGCGATATATGGTCACCGCAGAGTTGAGATTACCCTGTCTGAGGATCCGCCCGTCGCGCTGCTCCATCTCGGCAGGCTTCCAGGGTACATCTAAGTGATGCAGGGCGATCAGGTTATTTTGCACATTGGTGCCAGTGCCCATCTTGGCTGTGGAGCCAATCAGGATACGTATATCACCCTCTCTGACCCTCTCGAAGAGAGCTTCTCTCTCCTCATCGGTGGAGGCATCGTGAATGAAGGCAATATCTCTGATAGGGATACCCCACACATTTAGTTTGCTCCTGAGATCCTGGTAGACCGAGAATTCTTTGCCGGTCTTTGGCGTGGATAAGTCGCAGAAAACCAGCTGAGTGCCTCTGTTTTTCTTTGTTTCTCCCCAGATGCGATAGATATTTGAGGCGGCGACCGCAACTTTACTCGTCGGGTTAGGTGTAGCCTTGGGGTCCACCAGGCGCATGTCAAGAGCCGCCAGGCGCCCTTCGGTAGTGATCTTGAGCATATTATCCTCATCCGGACGCACTCTGCGTTGACGCACTGCTTCGGCGCGGGTCGCCAAAGATTCTACGAATGCCTTTAGTTCGGGAGTGCCTTCCACTGGAATAATCGTTGCCTTGCCTCCCAGGAGATCAGGCTTCGCCAGATCCAGCATGGCAGCGGTCTGCACATCGGCTATCTCTCGGAAGAGGGATAAGAGTTCCGGAATGTTGTGGAAACTGGCGAAACGGTTCATCTGCCGGAAGGAAGAAGCGTCGGGAGTAATCTCGAAAGAGGTGACCACCCGTCCGAAGACAGAAGCCCAGGCATCGAAGTTGCTCAAGCCCATCTCGGCCAGGCGTACGGTATGGAGGTAGCGCAGCATGGTATACATCTCCACCACCGAGTTGGCGATAGGAGTGCCGGTGGCAAAGCAGATCCGGGGGGTCTCGTTGCCTTCAGAGAGACAGCGAATCTTCATCAGCAGATCAGTGGATTTCCTGGCTCCACCTGCGTTAATCCCGGCCATTTCACCCATCCTGGTCCGAAAGGCCAGGTTTTTGTACTCATGGGCCTCGTCCACGAAGAGAAAATCGATGCCCAGTTCATCGAAGGAAACGGCATTATCTTTGGGTGTATCGGTCAGGATCTTCAGGCGGGTTTCCAGTATAACCAGTTGAGTCTCGATGCCTTTCAGCGAGCGATTGCCGCTTTGATCTTTACGCGCTTCCGTAAGACTCTCTCTCAGCAGATTGCATTCAGTCTCGATGAAGGCTTTCTCCCGCTCAGGGGAGACAGGTATCCGGGCAAAGGAGGAGTGGGCTATGACCACGGCATCCCAGTCCGAAGTGCTTATTCTGGCGAAGAGGCGCTGCCGCTTCTGCGCAGTAAAGTCTTCCTTGGTTGCTACCAGGACGCTGGCGTTAGGGTAGAGGCGTAAGAATTCAGCCCCCCACTGTTCCACCAGATGATTTGGTACAATAATCATAGGCTTCTGGGCAATGCCTATCCTCTTTAGTTCCATGATCGCCGAAACCATGATATAGGTCTTGCCGCTGCCTACAGTATGAGCCAGCAGAGTGTTATGGTTGCTGTAGAGGATGCGAGCCACAGCGTCCAACTGGTGCTTTCGCAAGGATATCTCCGGGGTCTTCCCTGGCAGGTTCAAACTGCTGCCATCATAGGTTCGCAGGGCGATGGAGTTGAAGATGCGGTTATACTCCCTGACCAACTCTTCGCGACGGGAAGCATCCTGCCAGACCCAGTCAAGGAATGCAGTGTGGACCAGATCTATCTTCTCTGTCGCCGCAGCCGAGGCTTCCGGATCCATGACCCGTCCACCCCGTTCACCTCGTTGGACATAGACTTTTGCCGTGGTGCGGTTGAGAGCATGTTCAATGACCTTTTGTGCCGTCCATTCGCTGAGACCATATCTGCTGTCGGCGGTAAAGACGGCATGACTCCCTTTCCACTCTCTGCCAATGGATAGCTTGTACTTGCTCTCTTGTTCATCGAAGGTGAGGCTGATGGCACCTATGGGCAGAGCATAGAGATGAGCTGTAAATTGCTGGTAAATCTGAGGGGGCACCCAAGTGGCTCCCAGACGCAGATCGATCTCTTCAGATGGAATATCTGCTGGTATTACTGCTTGCAAGGCGGTTACATTAGCTTGGTAGTGACCGTCTACACCTGTCGCTGCCTCAACCTGAGCTAGCTTCTGGCGCACATTTCCAGAGAGATATTCCGAGCGGGTGACCCACTGCTGTGGCGATGTTTGTGGGACTGGGAAGATCTCCCCTTCACGCATCAGCTCAGCGGTGATACGCTCAGCCGGGTAACTCAGTAAACGAGACATCAGGCTGGGGTCTATTCTGCCGGTTTCATGGATGGAGACCACCAGGGCTTCCTGGGCCGTAGCCACGCGCTCCACTGGCTTGCTGAGCACGATGGTCCGTGCCGAGAAGGCTCTGCCAGGGAGATATGTCTTGGGGTTTTCCTGGTCTTCTCTCTCCAGGGAGGTCAGTAGATAGACATCCGGATCTGCAGCATAAGCACCACGGTTTGCCTTGGAGTTGAGGAAGCCGAAGGTGACTGTAAAACTGTCGTAGATGAGCTTAAGATCGGCTTGCAAAGCGAACAGGGTCTCGTCACTGCAGTCTGCCAGCTGAGCTGCGATGAGGCGACGCATGGACACCTTGACTTTGGTCATGCCCCGGATCCGATCGGCGATGGACCCGGACTGGGAATCGATCTCATACATGACGGAGGCATCTCTCTGATAGATGGTCCCGTCTACAACCGCATATCCTCCCGGTTTAACCGAAAGGAGAGCAGGCAGGGTCCTACGTTGTCTTTCGCTGGCATTCTCTTCCTGCAACTGCCAGGGCTTATAGACCCCTGAGGGTAGCTGTTCTATAGCGGTTTTCAGGAGGTCGGCTAATTTTATGCCATCCTGGATGGGTTTCAGGGTTACCCGGTCACCACCGTACATGCTCTTGGAGAGGGTGAGAGTTCCCAGGAGCATCCGGGGATTGTCGAGATAGTATTGATTAACCTCTGCACCTAGCTCATCGTCATGAACAGTATATATCCAGGGTATGCCAGTCAGATCTTTGCGTTTCTGAGGCAGTTTCTGGTAAAAGAGGATGTCGGTGGTCACCTCCGTACCGGCATTAGCCGTGAAGGTGTCGCTGGGTAGCCGTATGGCTCCCAGCAGATCGGCTCTCTGGGCCAGATACTCTCTGCAGGAGGCATCTCCTTTGTCCAGAGTTCCGCTGGAGGTGATGAAAGCCATGATGCCGCCCGGGCGCAACTTGTCCACTGCTTTGGCCAAAAAATAGTCGTGGATGAGGAAGTTCTCATTGCGGTATTTGGGGTCGAAGAGGGTATAGTTGCCAAAAGGCACATTGCCTATGGCGATGTCGAAACCTTCGTCTGGTAACTCGGCGGATTCAAAACCGGTTATCTGGATATCGGCCAGAGGATAGAGTTTCTGGGCAATACGTCCGGTTATGGAGTCCAGTTCCACCCCATAGAGACGGCTGGAGGATACCTGATCTGGCAGACGGCCGAAGAAGTTACCGACACCCATAGAAGGTTCCAGGAGGTTGCCGTCTCCCTGATACCCCAGCCGATCAAGTGCGGCATAGATGGCATCGATAACCTCGACAGAGGTATAATGAGCATTGCTCATACTGCGCCGGGCATCCCGATATTCCTCTTCGTTAAGAAGGAGGGCGAGTTCCGTGCATTCCGACTGCCAATCCGGATTGAGAGGATCGAAGGCCTGGGGCAAGCCACCCCAGCCAGCATATTTAGCCAGGACCAGCTGTTCTTCGGTAGTCGCTGCTCTCTCTTCTCTTTCGAGCTCTTTGAGGAGCTGGATCGCTCTGATATTTTGCTGAAACTTCTGCTTCTGATTTCCCCTCTGATCGAAGTCAACGGGTATGACGAAGTTAGACGGGACCAGATCCGGTAGGTCATGATCCGGTAGGGGAGGAATGTCCGGAAGCTGTCGCGAAGGGGTAAAATTCTCAGGATTTACTTTCGTTAAGTTCGCTGTAACCTGCTCAGCATGGGCTGTTGAAGGCTGCGGCGAGAGAGTAGATTCCGCAGGAAGTACTTTCGTTAAGTTCTCCTCAGTCGCCTCAGCAGGGGAGGGGAGGGAAAGTATATTCTGAGCTTCTATAGCAACAGAAGCGGATGATAGCAGGAGTTCCGAAAGTGCGTCCCCCAGCAGAGGATACTCCAGGCTATCGCTTATCTCTTTCAATAGCAACGTTGCTTCCAGGTGAATGTGGGTTATCCAGCTGCCCACTGCATAAGCGAGGGCAAGGTCTTCTCTGAGTAGGGAGAGGTATGGTTCGATCTCGATGAAGGAGAGACTTCTCTTGCTGCTCCGGTGCTCCTCGATCTGGAATGCCACTGCCGGCAGGATGAAATCAGCCATAAACTCCTCATCGTCGAAGAGTTCCGGAATTTCACCAGTAGGATAGGAATCGGCCAGAACACCGAGTGTATCTCTGGCTGACTTTCTTAGCAGGATGCCGAGGAAATCGTCGTAATCTTCTATTGTCTCACGGTTGTCGATATGATCTGTCAGAATGTCGAGTTGCCGAGGTGACAAAGGATAAAGGCGCGGTAAAGTGTCCAGGGTTCCCTGGGTATTGGCTAGGTCATATACCGTAGCCCATCGCATCTCTGCTGCAGGGGTAAAGGGATTGGCAGTGCCTGCATAAAGAGTAAGCTGGGGTGCATCGGTTTTGATACTCCTGCCAGCAAGACTGGTCCATTGTTTGTAGGTACCGATATAGGTTGCTCTGGGGTCTTGGGCATGGAGTATGACCTGATTAGCAAAGCTGTGCTTATAATGCCTGCCAGCGAACTGCTGGAAGATCAACCAGGTATCGGCATCAGTAAGCACCTCAGCCAGATGGCTGGTGTACATCAGGTTAAGCATTTGTGTATCCATACAGTCCTCCTTTCGGCATGATAAAGATAAAGTCCAAACAACATTTTGTTGTCGTCTCCTCTTTAGAATGGCACATCGTCATAGCCCAGAGGCATAGGGAAGATAGTGAAAAGCAGATCCTCCAGCACTTTTCTCTCTACTGCATTGTAGAGGCGATGTTCCATGGCGGAGAGTGATCCCGGGCTTTCTTCATGGGAATGACTTTTACTCAAACCCAGAGCCAGATACTTTTTGTATAGCTCCGGGTCGGACAAAGCACCTTTGCCGATCATCGCTTCCACGCTTTCTTTCAGCTGCAGTGCTGCCTCAGCTTCTTCTCTGGTTGCGATGTCGGTCTCCCGCCAGCTTAAAGGGTATCCCGCCAGCTTAAAGTCCATTGTGCGTTCGGCTTGTTCGGTCATCAGCAGAGTTAAAGGGCAGATAAAATCTGTAAACTGCTCTTTAAGCTGCAGGTAGCTTAGGAAGTTAGGATACCATTCCTGCAGAAAAGCAAAGATCAGGACCCCGAAGTAGGCATTCTTAATCTCCCAGGTATCTGGGTATTTAACCAGCTCAGATGAGGGCATCCGGTCTATGGTATTACCTTCTAGTTCCCAGCTTCGGTAATTGCGGTAAGCCTTCTTTAATTCAGCATGGGATGCAATAGTTGTTTCTGACATTAAATATCCTCCTGACATGATATACAGTGAAATTTTATATTGTAAAGGTAAAACTGGGGAAAGGGGCTGTTCGTCCGGGTTACAGCACTTATCGACAAAGAAAAATACGCTGCGGTAAGTAGAATATCCTTGTCGGTAAGTTAAATATCTTTGTCGGTAAGTTCGCCTCTTGTTATTTGTGGAAGAGGTATAACGGCAGACAGATAGTAGCGTAAAGCTGTAGTCTGTGCGGGGTGTGGGGATTGACGATCGCGAAGTAGTCCTCCTCGCTCATATGCTCCAGGATGAAGATACAGTCGGTGATCAGGCGGCTCCTTTCTCTGTCGGGAGTGTTCGGCAGAGAGTCGCGCAACCCAGCAGGGTGGTGTGCTTGTTTATATCATGGTGAGAGATGATCAGGGATTCCATTTCAAAGCTCAAGAAAGACATATTATGGCTCCTTTCGTTATGTAGTTAATGGTCAGATCAGCTGACGTTCCAGGGGTTTTACCAGTTCATCCCTGAGAGAGAGATCTTTGCGGAGATCCAACATAAATGAATCGTCTGCAGCCTTGAAGTAATCTACTTTCAGACCAGGGAAGCGATGCTCCAGACTGCGGATGATACGCGACAGCTCTATGACTTCATCGATACTGCCGTTGACTGAAAAGCCTACGCGACTGATTTGAGGGTGTGCCACGATTTACTGTTCGATGGCAGGTGCAGTTAACTCGGAATAGGCCAGTCGCGTCACCTTGTCCCAAGGTATCCCTACCTGTTGTTGCAGGGTGGCGTGAGCCAGGGCCTCATAATGATCGCTGAAGACCAAGATTGTATCATCTCGCTGCCCGGGAATGGTGAAGGTGTGCAGAGGAGAAGAGCCTTCGATATCATGGTAATGAGCGGGGAAGCGGTTTAAGGTGCGTTCGTGGACGCCTCTGACGGTGCCGGAGAAATCACAACTGGTGAAGCAGATGCGGGAATGGCCGAAGAGAGGCTCGTAGATCCGGCCCTGATCAATGAGAGAAACCACCATCTCCCTGTAGAAGCCCATGATATCAATGAGATGCTCATCGATGTATCTCGGTTCATCGCGGCCTTCGGGAGGAACGAAGAGATACCTGGAAGATGCTGAGAGAGTGGGAGAAGGCAGGGATAGAGAATGCAAGTTGTTGTAGATCTGGGTCAGCAGTGTTGTCGAGGTTTCCCTGATGACCTGTAGAGAGTCTTTGAGATCTTCTCTGGATAAAGCCATGCCAAGACGCTTTAGCCGATCAATATCCAGATCACCTCTGAGTGTACCCAAAGCAAACGAAACCACATGAGCCAGACTTTCGGCTCTGAAGTTATGCAGGGGAGGGAAGACGTCCATATCTGTGGATATCAGCCCGGTTCACAGATGATAGCTGAGCACGGTTGCTTGGGAGATGGTATCGATGAGAGTAAACATTTCATCGAATGGTTTAAGGTCAGCGTTCACATAAATAAGGGTAGCATCGAGATCGATGAGAGCATCTCTATCAGATGATGGATCTCGACTTGTGTATCTGATCTCCATGGGGGAGCTCTTACGCATGGCACTAAGAAAGGAATCAACATTTCTTCTGTAAATAATTAGGGGAGATGGAGGTGATTTTTCGCCATAGGTCTGGCTGACATCGAAGACTACCCATGGCTTAAATCTGGTTCTCTGCTGAGTGATAAGGTCATCGTCTGCGGAGTCAGATACAGTGGTGTTGGTAAATGTAACAGGAGCCAGTACATGTATGCCTGTCTCGCCTTGCAACACCTGACGACCTAGTCGGGTCCAGGCATCGTAGGAAGCGAGTTGACTGGCATCCGGCATCTGTCTGCAAATCAGCAGACAGTTGCGATATGAATAGGAATTGCGTGACATGACCCTCAGGAAGGTCCCGTATTTATCATTGGGCAGTAGCCCGTCTATCTCGTCTTCGCTTGCCAGGAGGAGGTCGCGGGTAGTGACTGGCGGCGGGGTATCGTGTGCGCTGGTTGAAGAATGGGTTGCAGGTCCTTCTGGTTCGTGGGAAGCAGGGGAAGTTCGTTCTCTTTGAAGTTCAGTAGAATCCGGTTTGGACAATCTGATCACTCCTTTACCTTTGTGGTTGGTACGATGTTGCTGATTCGAATGGATTTGGGTACAGTAAACGGCAGTTGTCTTTACAGAAGCACGATGCGTTTCTGTGCAGATAACTGCCGTTTCATTGATTGTGGGGGAAAGGGAAGTTATTACGTTTGGCTACTCCGGGTCTTCTTCGCTATTGTCCGGTGATTGAGAGGTGCATTCACATGAAGAGCTAGTGAGGTTGATACCCCGATGCCTCGTGGATATATAGAACTTCCAAGCTGCCATGACATCGGCCAATGCATTACCCGCTTCTTCTAAATCCAGCTCTCCTTTATCATTGGTTTGTCGCTCAAAAATAATTGGATCCCATTCCGGAAAACCGTCTTCGCCACCACGGCAAAGCACTTCGTAATCTTTACCGCCTACATGTAGAATGGTGACAAATTCTACGTCAGGGACATCTGGGTCATCCTCATCTTCGTATTCATCCTCGTCTTTATCTTCGCCATCATCATAGTCTTCCCCGTCATCTTCAACCAAATCCTCGTTGAAACTAAGATAGAGATGAACATTATGGTTGCCTTTCATGTGGAGATGAATCTCGTATGAGCCACTGCCTTCGAATTCAACGCTGACTCTGCTAATGTCACTTATACGAATGGATACGTCTACGGATACATAGTAGTCGATATCTTCGTTTGCAATTCTGGAGATATCGATGCATTGAGCTTCTTCGTTCACTCTGCAGGATTGTATTTCAAACGCAGCCTCTATTTCTTCTACAGACACAGCACCAATCCAGCCCTCCATCACTTTATTTTCCAGGAGAGATAAGAGTTTAACCAGTTGCTCGACTTTAGACAATGTAACTATAAGATCATGCAGAATAGCCTTAGCTTCTTCCCGGTTTTTGATCATGGTTTCGCCAGCTCTTCTTTTACAACATTAGGAACGCATCAATCTGGTCCATTATTGTAGCAAGATCTCAATGCTTTGGACTAAACTCAGGAGTCGGACATTAACTGCAGCGTCGTATGGAGTGTATCCTGTGTCGATTATAGCATTGAAGGCTTTTCAGTGTAAAGATCTGAGGGATGTTTGGGAAACGAAAAAAGCTATGCTATCATCGGAATAGTGGCACTCTTACACGATGAAGGGAAGTAGGCTATTCCGGGTCTTCTTCGATGATGTCTGGGGATTGGATGGTTGTGAAGCGATCCGGTTTGGATTTTCTGAAGAGCCAATAGAAGGTGCGTTTGGGTATCCCCGTCAGACGTATGGCCTCTGATACCTGCATCTCATCTCTTTTCCAGGCCTCGACTATCTGGCGCTGTTCTGAAGTTATTTCTCGCCGAGGCCTGCCCAAGCGCACACCTTTACTCTTTGCTGCTTCAAAGGCCTTCTTCTGCCTGTTACTCACTCTTTGTCGGTTTAAACTACCCAGGTACCGCAACAAGGAGTGAAACAGGGCATCAGAGGTAATACCATCATCTGTCTTGATCACTCTGCTATCCAGTATACCTTCGTAACCCAGAATTACGATATCGGCTCCAAGTGTATTGACGATATCCTTCCAGGTATTACTGACCTGAAGGAGATCGCTGCCAAGATCGTCTAAGGCGCAGAGGTACACTACGTCACCTCTCACCAGTCTAAACCTGAGTAAATCATACTCTGCCCGGATCTTTTTACTGGAGATGACCTTGTCGACGAAGACACAGTCGGGTGGGATACCGATGTCCAGAAAGGATTGCATCAGCACATCGACTGATGGCAGATCTTTGTAAGACTTGGCATAGCCATACAGCATCAGAAATATCTCCTTTCATTTTACTACAAAGTGGGTAGCAGTTTGGGGTGCTAAAGTATACTCCCTTCCCGGTGTTTATACCCTGTTCTCGCCAAAGACAAGCCGTGGAGCATACCTGGGTAAGCGAAAAGGAGTGGAGCGCGCCTGAGGGCGAGCATAACGTAATGGAGCAGCCCGGGTTTGCGGAGTGGCGTAGAACAGACACCGTTAAATGCAGTTTGCCAACGTCCTGCAGCCACAGGCGTAAGGATGTATCAGGCAATCTGCATAGGTGTCTGTGGTTCTTTGGCGAGGACCGCCGTTCCCTGCTCCCTTCCCCGTAGTAAGTCCCCTCGTCCCCGGATTAAACCGCGTGCACCATGTCAGGCTGCCCTTACCTAATAACGCAGTTAGACAGAGAGGGCAGGCTGTACCTGGTGTGTTTGCGGATTAAGCCGGGGACCGTTGTCAGTACTTGGCCTCATCGGTCATCTCGCAAAGAAGACCTGATGGTTTTCGTGCAAGATGAAGCAAGTGCCGTGAAGAACAGTTTGTGTCGACCGGCCCAGTCTTTAGGCGGGGCAAGGGAGATACAATCTGTTTAGGCACTTGCGTCTGATGAGGGCCGCTGTCTCGCAGTTTTTACAGCGATCCTGGCTCTTAAGTGATAATATCCAATATTAGTGCTGCTGCTTCCTTAATGGTTATCGAAGCGACGTCGATAACCTCTGCGTTGAGCTGCAAAAACCCTTGCATGTCGTCAGCTTCGGCTATCTGTTCTTCTCTTCTCCCATCTTTAGCCATTCTCAATATAGGTCTCTCGGTCGCTACAAATGAGAGATATCTTATGAAGCTCGTAGTCTTTGTCTTTCAGACGAGAGGTAACCAGATCGAACATAAAGTCATGGGGCATAAGCCAGCTAAAGAGGATGGTCTTCGTGTTATCGTCCTCAAAGTAGCCGTTTAGTATGTGCGCAAATGCTTCTTCGGCATATCTCTTTTGCTCAGGTGTCTTACCAGGATAGGGATTAACCATCCAGCACCAGTCTGCATCTAGCCATGCGCATCCACTTATGCTCCGGAACAGCTCTTTGCAGACGGAAGTTTTACCAACTCCCGCAGGACCAGTAATCATAACCAGATTTTTCATTTCCAGATTACCCCGTCGTCACTTCGGTACACCACGGAAGAGCATTTGTGATCACATTCTGGTTGGTCCATTGAGAGCTCAGCAATCACTGCCTCCGGTTCTCCTCGCTCTTGATCCAGCTTCGTATACCGCGACCGGCATATGGTTCATCGGCATGCCGCGGTATGATATGCAGATGAGCATGAGATATATTCGGACCACCTGCAAGACCACAGTTCCAGCCTATGGTATAACCATCGGGGCTATATTTGGTATCCAGATATGCTTTGGTCTTATCTATAAGATCTTTGGTGGCTTCCCATTCTGCTGGGGTTAGATCGAACACGGTCTTCCTATGTGCTTTGGGAATAATGACACAGGAACCAACCAGATTTTCTTCATGTTGGGATAAACAGGCGTATAGATCGTTTTCGAAGAGGATGGTTTGTTCAGCATCTTTAGCATAGTTACAGAGAACACAAGAGTTCATGATGGATCATCCCTCTCTGGTGACATCAGGTATACCTGTCATCGATCTTCTTCCAGCAAAACTGATATTGTATTGGTAGCCCAGGTGTTAAGCTCCATGTCAGCGTCACTGGCTGCAAGCGTTATCAGAGCTTTCCATACGCCCAACCCCTGGCCCGCGCTATCATTGCCGCATCAGCCTGCATTTCCTGCAGGAAGATGCGGCGACTCTCTCTGTCGAAAAAGTTCCAGGCCGTGACCAGATCGCAGGAAGGATCACCTACACCACAAGTGCCGAAGTCGATGACACCATACAGCTTACCATTCCTGATGATCAGGTTATCGGCAGCTACGTCGCCGTGGACCCAGACAGGGATGCCTGCAAAGGGATTCGCCAGTGCTTCCTGCCAAATACTGGTCAATCTGTCCTTGGTATAAGGTGCAGGAGTCTTGGAGATAGCCGCCAGGGTCTCTTCCTCATAGATGCGCAGATCGCCTCCACGATGGAAGTTTTGCTCTCCTGCCAGGACGCCTCTCTCTGTAGATACCGTCTGTAGTTCCCGGAGGAAGTTCACCAGATCAAAAGCAAGTTCGCTCATGCTGCTGATGTTATCTGATCTCAAGGTTTCGCCCTCGATCCAACGATTGACGGACCAGGGCCAGGGATAGAGATCGCTGGGTTCACCCTTGGCGATAGGAATCGGAATGCGCAGAGAGAGACTGCGGGTGAAGACAGGAAGCCAGGCCCTCTCTTTTCTGATGGCAGAGGTATAGCATTCGGCGCGGGGTAACCTGATGACCATCTCATTGCCCAGGCGGAAAGATCGGTTATCATGGCCTCCCGGTTCTACCGTGGCTATGGGGAGGTGCTGCCAATGGGGAAACTGGCTGTCAACCAACTGACGAGCCAGTTCTGTTGTTATATCTGGTATTATACGAACCGCTCCTTGCTGTATCTATATGACAATAAGGTAATCAGGCCAATGCCATGTTATATCCTAATTATATCCGCTCCTGGCTCTTCCGACATAAAACCGTTGTTATCCTTGTCATGATGCTTTCTCTAGTAGTCCATGATTCACCGTCCTCAGTGCGCTCTTGATTTCTAAAGGTGATTTCTAGATCGTAAATAATGCTTGCACATTTTATTTTATAGCTATATAATTAAGAAAACGATAAGGGGTAGATGTGTCTATGGCTATCAGAAGCACTATTGAAAAACACACGATAAACTGGCTAAAAAGACAGGATACCGATGGCTTGCTTAACAAGAACATTTCCATTCAAAGGAAAGAAGTGTGGGATCACGAGAAAAAAAGTAACCTGATTATATCCGTCCTCTTGGATATCCCTATAGAAAGTCTGTTGTTTGAAGAAACCGATGAAGGGAGCCACAACGTCCTGGATGGCAAACAGAGAACATTAACACTTTGTTCTTTTATTGAGGATGGATTTCCTCTTTCAGAAAAGATAAGAGTAAAAGAAATTGATGGTATTATATTAAAGGGTATGAGGTTTTCCATGTTACCTGAAGTCATGCGTAACCGTATACTCGAATATGAACTATCCATTGCAGTACTCCGTGCCCTCGATACAGAAGAACGAACTACAGTCTTCTTTATGAGGAACCAGGCAGTCAGTCTTACCAAAATGGATCTATCAATAGTCATGTTGGGCGAACATGCCATGGATATACTATATGATCTTTGCAATCATAATTTTATGCTATCAAAGGTAAAGCTTACAGCTCCGGCACGGCGTAAACATGATGATCTTCGAGTAATACTTCAATACCTTATGCTTTGTAAGAGACCCGAAGCGGGGTTTTCAGGAACCGAGATCATGAATTTATGTGATGATATTAAGAACGGCGAGATTAAAATCGACCGAGAAGAAATAATTAAAGTTCTGGATTATTTGGATGCAGCTTTAGAAGAGAAGAGACAGTACCTAAAAAAGATTCATGTGCCAATCGTTCTCTACGTTGCTCAAGCTGCAGTGCAGAAAAAAATAACTCCAGAAGATTTTCAAGTTAGAATTGACAAGTTTTTTCTAGCTTTGCCAGACGACCCAGAGTATGTCGCGGCATGCACCTCAGGAAGTGCGAAGCGGTCTAACGTTCAATTTCGCGTTAGAGGAATGATGCAGATATTGAATTCGAAAAAATAGACACCTCCTTAGTGGTGTACTTCATTGACGATTGCACTTCTGGCGGTGGAGATGTTAGATATGGAAACAACTCGCCGCCACCAATTCCCAAATACTACAAGCATACCTAAGCAACCCATTCTGGCCTCATAGTGACGTAATGAGCCGTCGACCGCTCGAAACGAAAGGAGAATGCTCTAAAGTGTCAATAGAGGTAAAGTTTTTCCCTGAGTTTTCGCATCTTAGTAGTGATGGCGAGTCAATCTTACTGTATGATGCGACAGCATCACGCTTTCTGGAGCTTGATCCAATAAGCGCAACCATTGTCGAGGAGGCGGTCGTCTATGGAGATTTTAACGATGACGCCATGTTGTCAGCGAGAGAACTGTTAAATAGACGGGGAGTGTCGGAGAAACAGTTTAGTGCTTCATTGAAAAAGATTAAGGGTTTAATTAATCAAGGTCTTTTCCAGAATAGAACCGTAGAGATTATCAATAATCAGCCAGAAGGCCAATTACATCGAAGTATGACTCTAAATGTATCTTCTCTATGTCAGCTAGGTTGTAGGTGTTGTTCTACGTCTGAGGGTGATTACGATCCTGGTCATGCTACACTGACGACGCTGGATTTGGTAAAAAGCGTAGTTGACATGTTTCTTGACTCTACCGACCCAAACGCAGATTACTACCAGTTTACCTACTTCGGTTGCGATACGTTAGTAAACTGTTCTGTAATAAAAGATGTAACGCAACATATTATTATCAGATGTGCCTCCTTAAAAAAGCAAAGTCGTTTTACCATTATCACTAACGCCGTAGATCTCACTGAGGAAACAGCTATGTTTCTACATAAACATAAATTTAGCATTCTTCTTAGTTTAGACGGAAATGAAGAACTTCTACATTAAGTAAATTGTGTGATGCTGCTCAACATCGAATATGGTTCTCGTTGCAGGTTCCCATAGAAATAAGCGAAGATAAAGCCAAAAGTATCCTTGCAGCTGTCAGTAATGCTCTTAATGGAGGTTGCAAGATTTAACTCTACCTAACCAGATATGATAGTATGTTATAGGCTCTTTTGAAACTGGAGCAAGATGGATTGAAACCACAGTAGAAATATCTACTACGGCTAAGAGCCTCATGCGAACACGATAAGTTCTACTTTTCTATGGTAGTATGTAAGATGACTGCGGGAAAACCGTAAAACTTCTACAACATTATGCTCTTGCTTAATGCCAATCCATTAGAGCAAGAACAGCTCTGATGGATCTCCGTTGATACGAATATTACGTTTTTAGGATTGACACATAGAATGCAAAGGTGTATATTTTACTGGCTGGCTATGACACTATTCGAAGAATTTTATGAACAAAGGGAACTTACTCCACGACTTAAATTATTGGTAGAAATCAATTATTAGGGAACCCTTAAGACATTCCGGTGCCTAGAAACGAGCAGTAGAAAATCCGAAGGAGCTCGTGTTTGTCACGTGAGACAGAATTCTAAGATAGGATAACCGGTTTATCTTGCAAATTGTTGTGTCCGCTATTAGAGATCTGTATACGAACATATGGAGAAATAAGATGGGAGGTAACCGTATGCCACCAAAATCAGTGTTCTTAAACTATGAAGCAGTCGCGATTGATCCCATTAGGGGCGGTGGTGATGGTGGGGGGACATGTGGGGGTGCATGTGAAGCTTCATGTCCACGCGACAAACCATGCAGTCAGGGCGGTGGCATTGATTGCTCTGACATGGAAATCTGTTGTACCAATGGTAAAAGTGTGGGTCCTATCCCAGAACCAGAAATCAAAGCTTTTAATAGTTAGTCTGTTGGATTAAGCGCGAACACCACACTGTATTCTGTATCAAGGAGTAGCCTTGTAAGCAGGATACAGTGTGGTTCTTTTGCTTGATTATAACAATGTAGTATTTTTGCTAGCCTGTGAATAGTCTCCATAAGAAAAGGTACTTTACCCTTCATACTATCGATGATGCATAAGATGGGTATTATCCAGCATCTCAATGCAATAATTCCATGGAATCCTATGCGTTGCAGCCATTCTGCCGGTATCAGGATAGTCGCGCTGGTCGCCAGCATGTTCATCAATCGTAAACCATGTATAGTATCTTTGATTTCTATAGAGGCTATTACTGTGATCTTGTCTTCGGACATGGGGTAACTTCGGATAACCTTAATGACTATGCTCTGGCTCGCTCTATGGCTAACTAACGACTACTGGGATGTTCTGAATGACTGCGATCTTGATGTTTTTATATGGACTACGGTTCCGCTGGAATAAGCCTCTAAGGCTTGAAAGAGGATTACTCCTGTGGGTAGGTCTGATGCTTCATGCAAATCATGATGATGCGCTACTTGCAGCACATAACACTGGGTGCATCAGCAAATTAGCATGGTATTAACAATGAATCGAATGCAGCAGTTCCTAATGAAAGTTTTAGTATCTGGATTCGCCCGCGAAAGCTGTGCGTAACCCATGTAACACAAAGAAGTTAGTTTGCATTAAACTGGGTTTAAGGGGGAGGTGGATATATAAATGAGGAAAATCATGGCTTTCTTAGTTGTTCTTTGTCTGATCATTACAGAATCTTGCGCCTATAATATACAAAAAACTGAGAATTCGGTGGCAGGTGCAGTGTATCTGGAAGATGCCAGAGAGATCATTCGAATCCTTGAAGAGATACATCCTGTCTTTTGCGACCTTCCAATGTTTGCTAACCAGCCTTCAGACAAATACTATGAAGCCAAGCGTGTTTTGCTTAGTGAGAGCGAGAAAACTATCACGCCTGAACAGTTTTATAGACTTATAAGGCGTTATCTTGCATCATTAAACGATTTGCATACCTGGGTTGATGTTGGCGGACCAGTGTTACCTATTCCCCTATACTGGAGCACGGAAGGACTTTACCTTGAGCCATGTGAGTATGCTCGAAGTGGCGCGTATATCTTGGATATCGGCGGAGTTTCCATCGAGGAAATAGGACTTCAAATTGACGAAATGTATCCGCATGAAAATGAATCGAGTCGCTTTGAGCAGCGAAAGAATTTTGTTGTCAAAAAAAATGTCTTAAGATCGGTTGGAGTGGGAGTTTTACTTGATCAAGAACAAGTAGATGTGCATTTGTTTCATGTCAGTGGTGATGAAAAGACCGTAGCAATGAGTTTTGTCAAAGAAAATGATAGGCCGCTTCCAATCCCCACAAAGAGCTTCGAATGTAGCATAATATCAAATAAATCAACTGCACTGATAGTAGCTGGTGTTCTTGATACTGATGTTCACTGGAAAAGCATGAAGATATTTCTGGAAGAAGCTTTAAATAACGGTATTAAAAACGTGATTATAGATTTACGCATGTGCCCAGGTGGATCATCTAATGTATGGGATAGTGTTCTGGCTATTATGCACATGAGGTATGGATCTGGTGGGAAGATATTGCGAAACTCAATTAACGGCTCAGGATACGTTTACGCGAGAGAATGCCTCAATGCTGAACCCAATAGAGATATAAACTTAATATTACTTACTTCTGAGCGTACTTCAAGCGGTGCTATGTTCCTGGTTACGGCTGTGAAGGACGCAAACCTAGGATTGATCGTGGGACGCGAGCCTGGTAATAATCCTTCCTTTGCCGCAGGAAGCCCCCAATATGTATTGCCTGTCTCCAGTGCGAGATACTATGTCAGTCAATATTACTACGTTCGCCCCAATCCTGAAAATGATGGTAATCCTCTGGTTGATATATATGTGGCATACGGTGATGATGCATTAGAGGTTGCCCTGGAGATGCTGCGTAAGTCATAAAATAATGAGTGCCGAGTGTACGGGAGGAGCATCATTGTTATCACTAAGATAAATATGCATACTGAAAATGCTTAAGGAGATGAAAGAATGTGCATTGAAGTTAAAATGTTTCCTCATCTACAACATCTATCAAGTGACGGCGAATCCATGATTGTCTTTGATGTCGGAACATCGCTTTTTGTTGAGCTAGACAAAGTGACTGCGACGATTCTGGAAGAAGCTGTTATATGGGGGAAGTGGTCTGACGAGGCATGTGAGTCGGCGAAGAAACTTTTACTATTTCGAGGAATCTCAGAGTCTGCCATTGACGAAAGCATGCAGCATTTTTCCCACCTACAGAGCGAAGGGGTATTTTGTGACACCAATCGCTCATTCATTGAGAAAAGGATGATTATAGGCATTCGTGCCATGACTCTTAATGTAGCGCACACATGTCAGCTTGGGTGTATATACTGTTTTGCATCAGGAGGCGACTATGGCACTTGCACTATCCCAGAGATGATGAGTTCTTATATAGGCAAGTTATCAGTTGACTTTTTGTTACAGAATGGTGACCCTGCCGTTAACGAGTATTCTATTCTATTTTTTGGTGGAGAACCGTTACTCAATTGGGAACTCATAGAGGAGTTGACGCATTATGTGGAAAAAAGAGCCAAAGAACTAGAGAAGGTGTGTCGTTTATCTGTAACTACAAATGGGATATTACTCGACAAAAAGCGCTTGGATTTCCTTATGGAACATGAGTTTGGAATTCTTATCAGTATAGACGGCGATGAGCAGTTGCATAATCACCTCAGGCCACATATAGACGAAAAAATAAACTCATTCGCAGAAACCAAGAAAGCCATTGATCTCATACGCCACTCGCCACGATCTAAAGTGAGCGGTAGAGCAACGATTACTGCGTATTGCCCTGATCCACAAAAGCTAGCTAACTACCTTTTAAGTGCAGGTATAAATAATGTAGGGTTGCAGATGGTTAGTGGTGGAGATAAAGACAAACCTTGGATGCTGAGTCATTCGGATCTTCGTAAAATGTCTGTGGGAACAAGTGACATGATAATAGAGGATGTTTTTGATAGTGCTTTGTTCTTGTCGCGCATACGTAATCGCGATAGATGCGTTCCTTATGGTTGCAATTATCTTTGTGGCACTATGTCGGTAGACTCCCTCGGGCGCATTTACTCATGTCACAGGTTAACGGGTAACGATGACCATCTTATTGGATGTATCCAAGAGGGCATAGATGAGATGAAGGTGCAACGAATAGCAAACATGGTAAACGCGAACAGTATGCTTGGATGTCGATCATGTTGGGCAAGAAATCTGTGTGGAGCTCATTGTGCTGCCAACAATTATGTTATGACAAAAGACGGATCAACTCCTTCTTCTTTCTCATGTTACCAGTCTCAAGCCAATATCGAAGCCTCTATTGAAAGATACCTAATGGAACTTAAAATGTAACAGGGTCATTATTAGCTGTGTCGAGGAGGATAACATAACTTCTGTACTCACGTCCAACCATCCCGATCGTTATCTTATTCTACTACTGTTTCTTATGTATCTCCAGAAATTCTCGTCTAAAGTGTCTTCACCGTTGGTTATCCACTATCAAAAGTATCAATGGAAATTGGAGGATTCAAGTTATCAAAGAACTACCATTGGCTCATAGAGGTAAAGAAAAGCAACATCTAAGTTAGTATATAATATATCATGTGATATCTTAACCGGCATTGACTATAAGTTGTGGGAGGAATAAAGGCATATCCTGTGGAACAAAGCCCTTGAAATCGGTACTGTTCAAGCTATGCGAAATCTTTCAGAGCGCGTATGGGGCGCACATCTAGGTCTTAGCCAATTATCTGGCATATGCATACTTTTTTGTACTTCGTAGGTTTTGTTACAGCATCCCGCCACACCTTTTGCGTGCCAACAATGAAGAGCCATAGATATCTGCATTAATCATCAGGACTCGACACACCATAAAAAGACACAAGAAGACTCAACATGTTTCTTGAAAGGTGCATTTAAACGCGAGTTATTGCTCCGGTATAATGACAAAGAGGCTGTGTCAGAATAGCAGAATGAACTTACGGGGTTTCAAATATTAAATATATGTGAACAACAGCTGCCATAATAAAGAAATTACTGTTATTATATTATTATTCTTTATAATATCAAAACACGCAAGATAAACAAGATGGGGTAAGGTGGGTCTATTCTTGACAACAACTCTAGACCAGATTACGATAAAGACGGATCGGAGAATTTTATGCTTTCATGGATATATTAACCTTTGATCACTTACAGAATAGAATAAGCACTTCAGGAGAAAACCGATGAGCATCGAGGTCAAGTTTTTCCCACAATACCGTCATTTAAGCAGTGATGGGAGATCATCAATACTATTGGATGTGCCGACGACAAGGCTCCTGGAGCTTGACCACATTTCTGCGACTATTGTGGAGGAAGCGTTGATTTGGGGAAGCTGGAGTAAACCGATGGTCGAATCAGCCCGTAAATTGCTTATATACCGACAATTTAGCAACTATGATATTGATCAAGCATTTGAATTAATTAATACGCTGCGTGGTGCCGGTTTATTCAGAGAGAGGGATCTTTTCGGTTCCGTTGAAGGGAGCTACCAGGAACTAAACGGGTTAATCCTGAGTGTATCTCAAACCTGTCAACTTAAATGCGCTTACTGTTTTGCCAAAGGAGGCAATTTTGGCGATGAGCAACTGCCTTCTATCATGAGTTCAGGAGTTGGCAGACAAGCGGTTGATCTGCTTTTCAATAACTGTGGCCAGAACAACAATCGA